>NZ_NAAD01000030.1 GCF_002093115.1 Geothermobacter hydrogeniphilus
GCCTGCTCGCAAGAGTAAGCAGAAAGAGCTTTCGCCTGCGGCGGGCATGGACACTACCTCTTGCCGGCTTTGCAGATCACGAAACCTGCGGCGCTCCCGTAGCCACGCCCGGCAGTGGTGCTAGATGAATCTGGCTACGCAGGGGGCAGACAAACGGGGTACACAGGGGGACCTGAAAAAAACCCGCCATAAAGGTATCCCCAGCACTACCGTTGAAGGTGGCCGAGACGTGCCCGCATGCAAGGCGCGCGAAGACTGAAACCGCAGGTGTAGCGGCAGCTACATCGAGGATTGAAGGCTGAGCGCAACGCAGCAGACGGGTGCGTATCGGCCGCCCTGCCCCTCAAGGGCCGCCCATCACACGAGGCAACCATGTGACCGACTCCGGTATCAGCACAATAATCAGCAGGCCGATCAGCTGGATGACGATGAAGGGAATGATCCCCCGGTAGATATGCCCGGTGGTCACCTCCGGCGGCGCCACCCCTTTCAGGTAGAAAAGGGAGAAGCCGAACGGCGGCGTCAAAAACGAGGTCTGCAGGTTGACGGCGATGAGGATGCCGATCCACAGCAGATCAACCCCGAGATGCTGGAAGATCGGTGCCACCACCGGCACGATGATGAAGGTGATCTCGATGAAGTCGATGAAGAACCCGGCGATGAAGATCACCAGCATGACGATGAACAGGAACATGTGCGGTCCCATGTTCGAATCGAGAATCAGGTGGGTGATGTAGCGGTCGCCGTTGAGCCCGCGGAAGACCAGGCCGAAGGCGGTCGCGCCGACCAGCAGCACGAAGACCATGCAGGTCAGGAGGGTGGTCCCTTTCATCACTTCGTGCAGGGTCCTGAGGCTGAATTTCTTCTGCCAGAGGGTCAGCAGGGTGGCGCCGAGAGCGCCGACGGCGGCCGCCTCGGTCGGCGAGGCGATCCCGGCGAAAATCGACCCGAGCACCGCGAGGATGAGGAAAAAAGGCAGCAGGAAAGCGCGAATCACCCGCTTCACCATCACCTTGCCCTTGAACAGCGCCAACTCTTCCGCCGGCATGGCCGGGGCCGACTTGCCCCGGAAAACGGCGACCAGCACGATGTAGAACATGTAGAGCCCGACCAGGATCAGGCCGGGAATCACCGCGCCGACGAACATGTCGCCGATGGAGATGTTCATGATCGAACCGAGCAGCACCAGTACGATCGAGGGGGGAATGATCTGCCCCAGGGTTCCGGCGGCGCAGATGGTGCCGGTGGCCATCTCCGGGGAATAGCCCCGCTTGAGCATGGTCGGCAGCGACAGCAGGCCCATGGTGACCACGGTGGCGCCGACAATGCCGGTCGACGCGGCCAGCACCGCGCCGACGACAATGACTGAAATCGCCAGCCCGCCGCGCAGGCGCCCGAACAACAGGGCCATGGTTTCCAGCAATTCTTCCGCCAGCCCCGATTTCTCCAGCATCAGCCCCATGTAGACGAACAGCGGCACGGCGATCAGCACATAGTTGCTCATCGTCCCCCAGATCCGCAGCGGCAGCAGCTGGAAGAAACCGAGCCCGAAGGTGAAGTAGCCGAAGATCAGCGAAACCCCGCCGAGGGTGAAGGCAACCGGGAAACCGAACAGCAGCATCCCGAAGACAACCCCGAACAGTGCGATGGGAAGCCATTCAGGCATGACCGCCCCCCTTCCCCGGCTGCAGGTTTCCGTCATCGGGAGGCTCCGGTTGATCCTGATGGCGATCAGGCAGCGGCCTGCCGATCAGGGTGCAGAAAGAACGCAGGGTGAGCGAGATCCCCTGCAGCAGCACCAGCACGAACCCGGCCGGGATCGCCGCCTTGAGCAGGTAGCGCGCCGGCAGGCCGCCGGGGTTGGGGCTGCCCTCGTGGACCGCCCAGCTCATCTGCACGAACATTTTGCTGGTCCAGATCACCAGGATCGAGAAGGGGATGAGAAAGATGAGACAGCCGATGAAATCGATCACGGCCTTTTTTCGGGGGCTGAAGCGGCTGTAGAAGACATCGACCCGGACATGCCCCTCTTCTTTCAGGGTATAGGCCGCGCCGAGCAGAAAAATCAGGGCAAAGATATGCCACTCAAGCTCCTGGACCGCGACCATGCTCTCGTTCAGCATGTAGCGGGTCACGACATCGAAGCAGACCACCAGCACCATCAGGGTGGTCAACCAGGATACCAGGTAGCCGACCTTGTCATTGAACCCGTCGATCAGTTTGACGAGCCGGGCGATAACTTTCACAAACGCCTCCCGGTCAAGTAGGACCTGAACCAGGGACTTGCCGGAAACGGGCTCAGGCCAAGCAGGAACTGCGACATCCGGAAGACTCCGGGCGTCGGAAAACCACTTGAAGTTAAAGGAGACGCTGTTTTCTGTCAACCTGAATGAAATGTTGATCCGATGAAAAAGCTGATTTCATTGACATCTTTTCGACCATTAGCTAAAGTGCCTGCACCATATGCGTTGTCTTTATCGCGAGTGGTGGAGGGACAGGCCCTGCGAAGCCACAGCAACCGGTCGGCGGATGTCCGATGCCAGGTGCTAATTCCTTCCCGTCCGAACAGTTTCGGAGGGGACAGATGAGGACGGAGCCGCGACCACTCGATCACCACGAGACTCGACAGGCCCCTTCCCCATCTGATGCGGAAGGGGATTTTTGTTTTCGCCGCAGGAAAACCGTATTTTAACGGAGAGCCGCCGAGAGGGAGAGATCGCAGAGAAAATCAAAAACGTTTTTTGGGTTTAAAAAGATTCTCTCCGGCTCTGCGTTAAATTTGCCCGTGAACTTCCTGGCAGCATGAACTTTTTGCGACAAACCTTAAAAACTTAAAGAGGCTTGCTTGTTTTGGAAACCTCAGTCGGGATCGTCACAACTGAATATGCCGAGTTCGATCTCGAACTGCGCCTCGAAAGCGGCCGCCTGCTCGGTCCCATCACCCTCGCCTACGAGACCTACGGTACCCTGAACGACCGCCGCGACAACGCCATCCTGGTCACCCACGCCTGGACCGGAGACGCCCACGCGGCCGGTCGGCATCATCCCGACGATCGCAAACCGGGCTGGTGGGACGGCATGATCGGCCCGGGCAAGGTCCTCGACACCGACCGTTTCTTCGTCATCTGCTCCAACGTCATCGGCTCCTGCAAGGGCTCCACCGGACCGACCAGCATCAATCCCCGCAACGGGCGCCCCTACAACCTCAACTTCCCGGTGATCATGGTGCGCGACATGGTGCGCGCCCAGGTGCTGCTGATCGACCGGCTCGGCATCGACCGCCTGGTGACTGTCATGGGCGGATCGATGGGCGCCATGCAGGCCCTCGAGTGGGGCATCCATTACCCGGAACGGGTCCGCTCCATCATCCCCATCGCCGGCACCGGCCGCACGTCGCCGATGGCGATCTCCCTCAACGCCGTCGCCCGCCAGGCGATCTACAACGATCCGCTGTGGAAAAAGGGCAACTACCGTCCCGAACACCCCCCGGCCGACGGCCTCGCCCTGGCGCGCGCCATCGGCCACATCTCCTTTTTATCCGACGCCTCAATGCAGATGAAGTTCGGACGTCGCTTCTCCGCCCGCGACGGCCAGTTTGATTTCTTCGGCCAGTTCGAGGTGGAACGCTATCTCGAATACAACGGCGGCAGTTTCATCGACAAGTTCGACACCAACAGCTTCCTCTACCTGGCCAAGGCGCTCGATCTCTACGATGTCGCCTTCGGTTTCGACAGTCGCCGCGAAGCGCTGAGCCAACTGCAGTGTCCGTCGCTCTGGTTCGCCTTCACCTCGGACTGGCTCTACCCCCCCTACCAGACCGAAGAGGTGGTCGAAATCCTCAGAGAGCTCGACAAACCGGTTGAATACCACCTGATCGACTCGGCCTACGGCCACGACTCATTTCTCGTCGAACCGGAGAAATTCACCCCGAAAGTGGTGGAACTGCTGGATCGGTTGACCGCAGAAAAATAAACAGCCAACGGCTCGCACCGTTGGCTGTTGTCATTGAAAAGGAGTCCTGGCCCCCTAGTGTCCCGTGCGGTTAATCCTGCCTTCTAATTCAGGCCCTTTTGGCCGCGGTCTGCGTTTCGCCTCCTCGGCTTAACTCAGGCTAGGCCTGCGTCGGCGCGCCTTGACCGCAACCAAAATGACTCAGAATTAATTGACACAACTAACCGCACGGGACACTAGCCCCTTGGCCACCCTGTTCTCACCCACCTTTTGCCCTTAGCCCTTGGCCTTTAGCCGCCCCTGATTTATTCAAACAAATCGAGCTGGTTGAAGCGGTAGGCGGGACTCTTGAAGGGACGCTTGAGAAAGCGCGGACATTCGAGCAGCAGCACGTTCTCCGGCTGCCGGCACTCGCGCAGGCAGCGGCGGCAGAGCTTGTTGCATTCATCTTTGGACAGCGGCTGCGGCATCGGTTTCCCCCGGTGATGGATGATGGCGATTATCGGTGATGACCGCTTTTTTTGCAATCCCGGCGCGTCAGACCCAAATCCACCGGCAATTTCAGGATTCAGCTGTCGTTACGGATGAATCTGCTTCGTTGCCTTCACCGATTCGGTGCTCAACGTAGCTCGACTACGTTTCCGCCCGAATCGGCACGGCGTCTTGCATCACCACCCGTCCCGCCACCCTCGGTCCACAAAACAGCCGGTGGATTAGGGTCAGAGGGAAACCGGTTCCCCCGGTTCGACCGCGAGGATGGCGGCAATCGCCCGTTTCAGGTGTTCCATCCCCCGCTCTTCCGGTTCCATCGCGATCTCGATGCGTCTGTCCGGCCTGGTGTGCCGGTAGAGCGGGTCGTAATAGTCGACCATCAACCGGGCTGTCAGCTCTTCCCATTCTCCGGCATCGAGCAGGGCGAGCAGTTCCTCGATACGCTCCCGCCCCAGCCGCTCCTTCAGAGCGCGAATCGGCACCGCGAACTGGTCGCGCAGCTGGTCACGGGCGGGGTAATCATCGAGAATCACCCGCACCCGGTAAGCGAGCGAGGCCTCGATCCAGAGGCTGGTTTCGACCTGCAGGGCGGCATAGACCCGCTCCGGCAGCACCACCCGGCCGATATGCTTGCTCTCCCCTTCGGTCAGGGCGTAGCCATCCGTGGGGATCTGGCGCAACCGGTCCCAAAGCAGTGCCTCGAACATCTTCTGCGACGGCTGCCGCGGCAGCCCGAGAGCGCCGAAGGCGCTGCCGCGATGGTTGGCCAGTCCCTCCAGATCGATCACCGGGTAACCGTCCCGTTCGAGTTTCTGCAGCAGCCGCGTCTTGCCGACCCCGGTCAACCCGCGCAGCACCAGCAGCCGCCCCCATTCTTCATCGGCGAAGAAGCGGCAGACATGGGAACGGAACGCCTTGTGGCCGCCGGTCAGCTGACGCACCGGAAACCCGGCCAGTTCAAGAAAGGTCGCCAGCGAGCGGCTGCGCATGCCGCCGCGCCAGCAGAAGACGATCACCGGCGGCCGCCCCCCGGCCAGCGCCTCCTCGACCGTCGCGATCATCCGCGGGATTTTCGGGCTGACCAGGTCCACCCCCAGGCGCCGGGCCTGCCGCTTGCCTTCCTCGGCATAGCAGAGCCCGACCCGGTGACGTTCCTCATCGTCAAAGACCGGCACATTAATGGCTCCCGGAATGGTGGCGGCGGCAAACTCGGCGGGACTGCGGGCATCAACCAGCAGCGCCCCCCGATCACGCAGGGCCAGGGCCTGTTCCAGGGTAATACTCAGATCTCTCATAACATCCTCCTGAATCAATGGGTCCCTTGTCAGCGGATAGCACACGTCATTGATCTGCCTGAGCTTCCCAAAAATCACCAGCGAACCTATGGGTGCGCTTCAGATTTTTGGGAGCCTCATTCAGACCAGGCACCTGCACTCTCCATCCAACAGGTACTCACTGATTCAGGATCCCGCGATCAAGATTATCGACATCTCGCGGCCGCCGACGACGGCCGCCGATTCCGACAGGGCAGTTATAGCGGAGGGCGGAATCGGGAAACAAGCAAAACTTCCCGCCTCCGGCAAAAAACCCCGATTCCACTCTTGACAGCCACGCAGAACAGGTATATCTTCAGCCTCCGTTGTCGCGGGGTAGAGCAGTCTGGTAGCTCGTCGGGCTCATAACCCGGAGGTCGGAGGTTCAAATCCTCCCCCCGCAACCAAAAAATTCAAAGGGATCCGCGCTTGCGGATCCCTTTTTTTGTACCGCCCCCTCCCCCCTCAAACTTCCGGTTGCAATTTTCCGCCACTCTGCCGACAATACAGGATAACCCAACCCCGGGAGGGACCATGCGCTATCTGCCCTGGCTGCTTGCCGCCTGCCTGCTGTTCGCCGCTCCGCTCCACGCCGCCGGACAGAACGACACCGACTCCATCGACCGCCAGGAAGCCGCTCCCTCGGACACATCGGAACTGAGCATCGAACAGCTGCGTCAGGCCGCCGAAAACGGTGACCCGGGTGCCCAGTTCAACCTCGGCCTGGCCTTCCAGAACGGCCGGGATGTCCCGACCGATCCGGTCCAGGCCGCGATCTGGTATCGCAAGGCTGCCGAACAGGGGCTGGCAGAGGCCCAGTACAACCTGGCCATCCTCTACAGCCGGGGAGAAGGGGTCGAAACAGATCCGGCACAGGCGGCCGACTGGTATCGCCAGGCCGCCGAACGGGGGCTGGCGCAGGCCCAGTATAATCTCGGCCTGCTGTACCTGGAAGGAACCGGGGTGACGCAGGATGACGCGGCGGCGGCACGCTGGTTTCGCAAGGCCGCCGACCAGGGGCATACCGGCGCCCAATTCAGCCTGGCCGGACTCTATGCCGCTGGCCGCGGTGTCGACCAGGACTACGCCGAAGCGGCCCGCCTCTATGAACTGGCCGCCGAGCAGGGAGAGGTCGCCGCTCACTGCAACCTCGGCGATATCTACGCCGACAGCGACAATCCCCGGCATGATGACAACCAGGCCCTGGAATGTTACCGTAACGGCGCCCTGCGTGGTGACGCCAACGCCCAGTTCAACATGGGCGTCTTTTATCTCACCGGTCGCGGCACGGTGGAGAACCGGGTCAAAGCCTTTGCCTGGTTCAGCCTGGCGGCTGAAAACGGTCAGGCTGATGCCGCCCGGAATGTTGAGATCCTGAAAAAAGAGTTGACCGGCACCGAACAGGCGATGGCCGACGTCGAGGCCAGGGAATTGCGTCGTCAGCTGGGACAATAAACCCGCGCTTTTCGCCAACGCGTCCTTGCGCCCCGAACATTCCCTGCTAGGATTGGGGTTGTTTGTGTCCATACCCTGAACGTTCGCCATCTCACTTGCCCAGGTCTGCTTTCCAGGAGGATAAGGTGCCCGGGAATCGGCTGTTATCGGTACTGGTCATAGAGGACAACCCTGCCGACGCCGGGCTGATCAGAGCCATGCTGGGCAACAGGACGTTCACCCTGACCTTCTCCTCCCGCCTCGCCGAGGCCCAGCATCTGATGCAACAGCAATCCTTCGACATCATCCTGATGGACCTCGGTCTGCCTGACAGCCAGGGGCTGCCGTCGCTTGAGGTTCTGCTCAGGGAGGCGGGGATACCGATTGTCGTCATGACCGGGCTGGATGATGATGGCCTTGCCCAGCAGGCCCTGCAGCGCGGCGCCCAGGATTACATCATCAAGGGGGCCGAAGCGGACCATTTTCTCGCCCGTTCGTTGCAGTATGCTGTTGAACGTCACCAGATCGATCAGCAGTTGCGCCATCAGAAAGCGCAGTACAAATTATTGACGGAACAGTTTCGCGCCCTGTTTAACGGCATCCCCGACGGCCTGGTGCTGCTAACCCGGGATCTGGACATCATCTGGGCCAATGAAGGTGCCTGCCGGTTTCTCCCGGAAACGGAAAAACCGGTCGAAGGGAAAAAATGCCACCAGGTTTTTTTCAGCGAAGAGACGCCCTGTCCGGACTGCATTGTCCAACGCTGCTTCGCCTCCGGTCAATCTCTCAGCGACAAGGTCACCACCCCCGATGGACGCATCCTCGGCCTGCGCGCCTTTCCGATCAAAAATCGCGACGGCGTCGTTGACCGGGTGATCGAACTCTCCAACGACATCACCGAGCGCGTGCGCCTGCAGTCCGAAGCGATACGCACCGACCAGCTCGCCTCCCTGGGAGAACTGGCAGCGGGGGTCGCCCATGAAATCAACAATCCCATCAACGGCATCATCAATTACGCCACCATCCTGAAAAAATGCGCCGCCGACAACTTCGAGGCGATTGAGATTGCCGGGCGCATCGAACGGGAAGGCGATCGGATCGCCAGCATTGTCAGCAAACTGCTCCATTTTTCCCGGCAGCGGCAGGAGACCAAGCGTCCCGCCTCCGTCGCGGCAATTCTCGATGACACCCTGGGACTGATCCGCAACCAGCTCTACAAGGACGGCATTGAACTCTGCGTTGACCTGCCCGACGACCTGCCGGCCGTCAATGTTCAACCGCAACAGATCGAACAGGTTTTTCTCAACCTGATCAACAATGCCCGTTACGCCCTGAACAGCAGGTTTCCCGATCGCAGAAGTGCCGAAAAGAAACTGACCATCCGTGCCGACTACCTGGGAGGCGGCTTCATCCGTACCAGCATCCACGACAACGGCACCGGCATCCCGGATGAAATCCGCAACCGGATCCTGGCCCCCTTCTTTTCGACCAAACCGGTCGGAGAAGGAACCGGTCTGGGACTCTCCATCAGCCACAGCATCATCCAGGAGCATGGCGGCCGACTGACCTTCGAGTCGGAGGTCGGAGTCTTCACCCGGGTACAGGTTGACCTGCCCTGCGCTCTCGGTATCGCAGAAAATACCTCTCCGCAATGAGACTGTCCCACAAGAGCTTCCTCGCCATCATGCCGCTGGTGCTGCTGATCATCGGCGCCCTCTCTTTTCTGCAGCTGCAGCTTTCCACTCACAGCCTCAACCAGCAGGCCCTGCGAGGCATGCACAGCCTGCTTGATCTCTTCTTCCAGCAACACCTCGCCCCCCTGCAGCGGCAATACCCGAACAGCGGGACAGCGGGACAGGAACAGGCGCTGCAGGCCGCAGCCGACTTCCCCCTTCCGGAAGGCGGACACCTGCTCATCTTTGGCCATGACGGTGGACTGTTGCTCGACACCCGGCCGGGGAACAATGGCTCACATGGAGAAAACCATTACAGGTTCCTGACCTCCAGGGGCTGGAATCCGGCGGGGACGACCGAATTCGAAACCAGCAACCCGGACGACAACGAGGTTTTTCTCGTCCGGCCTTTTCCATCCTGGAAATGGCAGGTTGTGTTCGCCTTTAAAAACCAACTCCTTGAAACGGGAAAAAGGCAACTGCTCCACATCAGCATCGGCATCACCGCCGCGGCAACCCTGCTGCTGATCATCATCCTGACGATTCTCACCCGCAAAACCCTGATCAGGCCGATCAAGAAGCTGCGAAGCCGGGCCGGCCAGATCGCCCGGGGCGACTTCAACCACCCCGCCCCCCTCGACAGTCGGGACGAACTGGGCGAACTTGCGGCCAGCATGGAACAGATGGCGGCCCAGCTCGACGCGCAGCACCGGCAATTGAACCGGGAGCTGCAACTGCGGCGGAGTGCCGAGGAAGACCTGCGGCGGCTGACGGTCGAGCTTGAGCAGCGGGTCCAGGAACGCACCGCGGCGCTGCAGCGATCAAACCAGGACCTGGAACAGTTCGCCTATGTCGCCTCCCACGATCTGCAGGAGCCGCTGCGGATTATCACCGGTTATGTCCAGCTGCTGCAGCGGCGCTACCAGGGGCAACTGGACGCGGATGCCGATGAATTCATCCACTTCGCCGTCGACGCGGCGAACCGCATGAAACAGTTGATCAACGACCTGCTCGACTATTCGAGAATCGATCGCAAGGGCGACCCTTTCGTCGAAGTCGACCTCAACCGGGTCCTCGACCGGGCCCTGAAAAATCTTGAGTTGACGATCGAGGAAAATGGCGCCAGAATCGAAAGTGAGCGATTACCGGGCCTGGTTGCCGACCCGGGACAGATGGAGCGGCTGCTCCAGAACCTGATCGGCAACGCGATCAAATTCCACGGGCAGAATCCGCCGGTCATCAAGGTCTTCAGTCAGCGCGAAAAAGATGCCTGGCGCATCACGATTGAGGATAACGGCATCGGCATTGACGCCCTCTACCGGGAACGCATTTTTCAGGTATTTCAACGTCTGCACGGCCTAGCCGAGTACCCCGGAACCGGAATCGGCCTGGCCATGTGCAAAAAAATCACGGAACGCCACGGAGGACATATCGGCGTTGATTCCGAACCCGGAAAAGGCGCCTGTTTCTGGTTTGTAATTCCCGACAGGAGGACCCCATGACTTCTATTGCCAACAGCCACCCGATCGAAATCCTGCTGGTCGAAGACAACCCGGCCGATGTGCGCCTGACGAAAGAGGCGCTGCGCGAGGGAAAGATCCTCAACAACCTCAATGTCGTCCACGACGGCGTCGAAGCACTGAAATACCTGCGCGGCATCGGTGAATATGCCGGCCGCCCCCGGCCCGAACTGGTGCTGCTGGATCTCAACATGCCGAAAAAGGATGGTCGGGAAGTTCTCGCCGAGGTCAAAGCCGATGAAGACCTGAAACGCATCCCGGTCGTTGTCCTGACCACCTCGAAAGCCGAAGAAGACATTCTGCGGAGCTACAACCTGCACGCCAACTGTTTTATCACCAAGCCGGTCGATCTCGACCAGTTCTTCGGGGTAATCAAAACTATCGAAAGTTTCTGGCTGGCCGTCGTCACCCTGCCCAACTGAGAACACCGTTAACTTCCCACCCGGCCCGGCCGATAAGAAGATATCAATTATCGGGGGGTCACTCATGGTGGATTACAACGATCTGAAAATCCTGCTGGTCGAAGACCAGAACACGGCGGCAACCCTGGTCAGGGAACAGCTCGCGACCGCCAAATCCTTTCGTTTTCACCTCACCCTGGCCGACCGCCTCGACAATGCCCTGGCACTCGGCAGGCGACAGGACTTCGACGTCGCCCTGGTGGATCTCGGGCTGCCGGACGCCGGCGACGGCGAAGTCTTCGAACGCCTGCACCAGCGATATCCCGAACTGCCGATCGTCATCCTCTGCGACGACGATCAGGAACAACGGGCCATCGACCTGGTTCGTTCCGGTGCCCAGGCCTACCTGGTCAAGGGTGGTTTCGGCCCGAGCAGCCTGGCCAACACCGTCCGCTACGCCATCGAGCGCCAGAAGCTGTACAAGGCGGTGGAAACCACCAGTATCCAGGCGGTCGAAGCCGGGGCCCGCCTGCAGACCCTGATCCAGCACTATGCCGACGCCATCATCGTTCTCGACCATAACGACATCATCAGTTTCGCCAACCCGGCCGCCGAGGAACTTTTCGGCACCAGCCAGGAGAACCTCATCGGGACCCCCTTCATTTTCCCCCTCAAGCCGGGGAAAAACAGTGAAATCGAATTTCTCGGCAAAGGCGGCATGCCGGTCGTGGTCGAAGGATTGACCAGCGCCATCGAATGGGACGGATATCCGGCCCAGCTGGTTACCCTGCGGAACATTACCTCCCGCAAGCAGCTGGAACGCAAAATCGACGCTGAACGCGGTTTCCTGCAACGCGTCATCGACGGCGTCATGGACCCGATCATGGTCACCGACCTCGACTGCCGGGTGCGGCTGAAAAACAAGGCCGCGGGCCAACTGCTGGCCGGTGATCCGGGAGACAACTGGCCGTTGCGCTGCCACCGGCTTCCCGACCGCCCGGAACGTCCCTGCCGCAGCGGTTCCAGCTGCTCCCTCGCTGAAGCGCGCAAGGGAGCCGTCTCCCGCCATATCCAGGATTATCGTCTCCCGGACGGCCGCGTACGCCACTTCGAGGTCGAGGCGACGCCCCTGAAAAGTGATGACGGTTCGATCCAGGGCATCATCGAAGCCTCCCGCGATGTGACCGAACGCCTGCTGGCCGAAAAACACCTGCGCCAGAATCAGCAGACCCTGCAGCACCTGGCGCTGCACGACCCCCTCACCGACCTGCCGAACCGGATGCTGTTCATCGACCGCCTGAGACAGGCGCTGGCCAAGGCGAGACGCAACGACCGTCCGCTGGCGCTGATGTTTCTTGATCTCGACCGTTTCAAGAACGTCAACGATTCCCTCGGCCATTCCTGCGGCGACCTGTTCCTGCAGGAAATCGCCTCCCGGCTCGGCGGCTGTGTGCGGGAGACCGATACCGTCGCCCGGCTTGGCGGAGATGAATTCGTCATCCTGCTCGAAGATATCCACGACAACCACGCCGTCAGCCGCATGGCGCAGAATTTCCTCAACAGCCTTTCCCGCAAACTGCAGGTCGATGGTCACGACCTCTACCCGACAGCCAGTATCGGCATCAGCCTCTACCCCAATGACGCTGAAGACGCCGAAGAGCTGATGAAATGCGCCGATGCCGCCATGTACCTGGCCAAGGAGCGGGGCCGCAACACTTACCAGTTTTTCTCCGCCGAGCTGAAATCGAAAGCCCATGAGATGCTGACTCTCGAATCGGCCCTGCGCCAGGCGATCCAGCAGGAACAGTTGCGGGTCCATTACCAGCCGCAATACAGCCTGACCCGCCGCAAACCGGTCGGCCTCGAAGCCCTGGTCCGCTGGGAACATCCGGAACGCGGACTGATTTCTCCAGCCGACTTCATTCCCCTGGCCGAGGAGACCGGCCTGATTATCCCGATCGGTGAATGGGTGTTGCGAACCGCCTGCAGACAGCATAAGAAATGGCTAGACCAGGGGATGCGTCCCCTGCGCCTGGCCGTCAATCTTTCACGCCGCCAGTTCCGCCAGAACAACCTGATCGAAATGATCGGTGAAATCCTCGACGAGTCGGGATTGCCGCCGGAGCTGCTGGAACTTGAGATCACCGAAAGTTCGATAATGAACGATGTCGAAAATGCCATCGGCACCATGCACGCCCTGCGGGAAATGGGTGTCCACCTGGCGATCGACGATTTCGGCTCCGGCTATTCAAGCCTCAGTTGTCTCAAGCAGTTCCCGATCTCGAAACTTAAAATCGACCAGAGCTTCGTCCGCGACCTGACCAGCGTCGCCGGAGATGCCGCCATCACCCACGCCATTATCGACCTGGCACGCAATCTCAAGCTGGAAGTCGTCGCCGAAGGGATTGAAACCCGTGAGCAGATGCGCTTCCTGAAGAAAAACGGTTGCCACCACGGCCAGGGATTTCTCTTCAGCAAACCGCTGCCGGTCAAGAAAATCGCCGTCCTGGTCCAGAACTGGGTGCCGCGTTTCGGTTTTGGGCGGAGAATGATGCCGGCCCTGTCGTGAGGGCGTCTGAAATGCCGTCATCTGCTGCGTTGCCCTCAGCCTTCAATCCTCGACGTAGCTGCCGCTACGCCTGTGGTTTCAGTCTTCGCGCGCCTTGCATCTAACGACATTTGAGCCGCCTTGGGACGGTGGTGCTGCGGGTGGCCGATACGCATCCGTCCGCAGCATTGTTCACATCATCCGTCACTGCCAAACAACCTGACACAGCGTCGCAGATTGTCGCCTGTCCAAGTGTGCCAACTGTGCCACAACGCCCATGGGGACCTTATTGAGCGCCCTTATCCGTCACCACAACTCTCCCCGTTGTTGCCGGGAAATGCTCACCAACGTCATTTCAACCACTTGCCACAGGGTAAAAATTGCATCCCAGGGCGCATTTTCGGCACCGAAAACCGGCATGGCTGATGCTCATACAAAGAAGTATCCAGAGGAGGAGAAACGGAGGAACCTGATGCGGTACATGGTCCTTATTCTGAGCCTGATCCTGCCGGCCGGTCTTCCCGGGCACGCCCTGGGCCTCGACCTGTTCTGTTTCAACACCGTCTACCCGTCCTCACGACAGGCCCCGTCCGAACAAACAAAGCCGGTTCCGGATCTGCGCCAACTGCTGCTGTCGTCGCCGCGGACGTCAAGAACGGCTGCCAGACCGGCCGCCGTGACAACCAGCTTTGCTCTGCAGCTCGATGAACGCACTCATTTCGGAATTACATCCTACTCCCCCGGTGGAGGCGATCACCAGGAGGAGGCCGGTCAGGATCCGATTTTCGGCATCGGCCTGAACGGCCTGCTAGACTGACCCCGCGACAACCCAAAACGGCTCCCGGCGTCTTTGCCGGAAGCCGTCCTGTTTGTTTCTCTTGAAGCAACGCAGCAGACGGGTGCGTATCGGCCGCCCTCGCAGAACACCGCGGGGTCGCGGCCCCGCCCGCCGCCTTCCTCTTTTGCCGGCCCAAAAGAGGAAGCAGAAAAGGGCCATCGCCTGCGGCGGGCATGGACACGACCCCTTGCCAGCCATGCAGGTTACAAACCCCACGGCGCTCTCGTAGCCACGCCCGGCAGTGATGGCATGTGAACCTGACTACGCAAAAGGGCAAACAAACGGGGTACTCAGGGGAACTATTAAACCCGAAAGAACATAATCCGTAAAATACCCATTAAACTCAAAAGGAGAGGCGGCATTTCAACCCCCACCACTGTTCCGAGGCGGTCGAGACGTGCGTAACTGCAAGGCGTCTCGCAACTGAAGGAGTGAGGTGTAGCGGCAGCTACTCCGCAGCGACTGATGGTGCGAGCAACGCAGCAGATGCGTGCGTATCGGCCGCCCCAGCACCAATTTCAGCCGCCCTCACTGCTCCCAAAAACCAGTCGGTCCACCATCTCCACCAACTCCGGAATCTGCGGCTTGGTGACATAACCGTCGGCACCGACCTGGTCACACTTGAGCGCCATCTGCTCGTTGATCAGCGACGAGAACATGATCACCCGCAGGTTCTTGAGTCCCATGGTCTCCTTGATCTGCCGGCAGAGGGTCAAACCGTCCATCTTCGGCATCTCGATATCCGAGATGACCAGGTGCAGAACCTCATGCAGGTCGGAACCATGCTTCTCCTTGAGAGCCTTGACAGCGTCACAGCAATCCTTGCCGTTATCGAACACCTGCAGTTGCTCATAGCCTGAAGCCTTCAGTACCCGCTGGATGCCGCAACGGATAATGGCGGAATCCTCGGCCAGCATCAGCAGCTTTTTCCTGCGGGTTTCGGGGGTGGCAACAGCACTGGCCCCCTGGGCATTGTTATAGGCCATGCCGGCCTCGGGATCGATTTCCGCCACCACGTGTTCGAGATCGAGAATCAGGATTTCCCGGTTGTCGATCTGGATGCTGCCGGTAAAACGGGGCTTGTACTGGTCGAGAAAGACCGACATCGGCTGGACCTGTTCCCAGGAGACCCGGTGAATCTGATTGACCCCGTCGACCAGGAACCCGTTGGTCAGGTCATTGAACTCGCAGACCAGAACCACCCGACGGGTATCGGCATCCTCTTCACCGGGCCTGGCCTCAACATGTTTCCTGATATCGATCAGGGGCAGGGTGCGCCCGCGCAGCAGCAGGGTGCCGAGCATCGATTCATGAACATCGGGCAACCGGGTCACCGCGTTCGGATCGTAGGGAATAATCTCCCGCAGTTTCTGGACATTAATGCCGAAGGGCTGGGTGCCGAGATAGAACTCGATGATCTCCATCTCGTTGGTTCCGCTTTCGAGCAGAATCTCTTGCCTGGTCATTTCACTCATGAGAAAGGTCTCCGATCTGGTGGGTATCCCTTCTTCTTATCGCCCTGTTGCCCGTAAGCCTTAAGCTTTTTTTGCTTCGGATCTGTTTTTCACCCCGATGAGTTGCCACTGAAGCATCCCGACAGAAGATGGACTCACCGCGACGGATTATGTTAAATCATGCCGCATGGCCGGCCCCTTCAATCAACTCCCGGAAAACCGCGTCCCGACGACAACCTATCTGCAACGGGTCTATCATCTGCTGTTCGAACATTTCGGCCCGCAGCACTGGTGGCCGGCCGACACTCCTTTCGAAATGGCGATCGGCGCCATCCTCACCCAGAACACCGCCTGGACCAATGTTGAAAAAGCCATCGGCAACCTGCGACGGGCCGACGCGCTGCAGGTTGCCGCCCTGCACGATCTGCCCCCGGATGAACTGCAGCGGCTTATCCGCCCGGCCGGTTTCTTCCGGCAGAAAAGCGAGCGGCTGCAACTTTTCACCGCCCATCTCATCGACAACCATCAAGGGGATATCCGCCGGCTGCTCGCCCAACCCCTCGCCATCGCCCGCGATGAGCTGCTGAAACTAAAAGGTGTCGGCCCGGAAACAGCCGACTCGATCCTGCTCTATGCCGGCGGGCAGCCGAGCTTCGTCATCGACGCCTACACCCGACGGCTTTTCGGCCGACTGGACAGGCTGCCCGGCGACGGCGGCTACGACGACCTGCGACGGATGTTCATGGAGTCCCTCCCGGCATCCGCCGCGATGTTCAATGAATATCACGCCCTGATCGTCATCCTCTGCAAGGAATACTGCCGCAAACGCCGGCCGCTCTGCGGCAACTGCCCCCTGTCGGTCCACTGCCCCGCGGGTTCCATGAACCGATGACACCAGGACATGAATGTGTCATTTGGTAACATTGCCGTCGCACATGTGTCATTCTGTCCTCCGCCAGATCCCATTGCCAACATTGACCCGCCTTGCAAAATTCAATACAACCGTTTGTTTTAAAAGCTTTTTTCAGTTTTAATCCACTACTGTTCAATATTGGCAGCCCCCTTGCAAACCGTATACGGCAACCAGACCAACATCTGCAGTGATCAGCCACACTGCCATCTATTCCGAAGGAGACGTATTCATGGGTAAATCTGTCAAAAATCCAAAGCGGTTCATTATCTCCTGCCGGGTCAACGACCAGGAAATGCAGATCCTCCAGGAGCGCGCCAACCAGGCCGGCACCAACATTTCCAACCTGCTGCGCGACAGCCTCGACATCCCCGAATTCGGCCGACAGCAGATCGCCTGACCCCATGGCGGCCGGACGGCCCGCCCCGTCCGGCCGTGACACGTCCCGCGCGGCTCCTGCCCGACCCGTCCTTCTCCCGTCATCAGACAGCGCCCATCCGGCTTTTTTCCCCGACTTTCTTCCTCTTGCGATACAGCCGCTGTTCTGCTAGTTTAGTGCACTTGATTTGCGCCCACCGAACGGGTGCCCAGGAGCGCCGATATGGACTACAAGCAGACCCTCAATCTTCCCAAAACCGATTTCCCGATGCGCGGCAACCTGCCGAAGCGGGAGCCGGAGATGCTGCAACGCTGGCAGCAGCTCAAGCTCGAAGAGAAACTTGCCGCCGCCGGCAAGGGCAAGCCGACCTTCACCCTGCACGACGGCCCGCCCTACGCCAACGGCCATATCCATATCGGTCATGCCCTCAACAAGATCCTCAAGGACATCATCATCAAGAGCAAGCGGATGCAGGGTTTCCACGCGCCCTACGTCCCCGGCTGGGACTGCCACGGGCTACCGATCGAACTGAAGGTGGATCAGAAGCTCGGCAAGCAGAAACGGGAAATGAGCAAATCCCAGATCCGCAAGGAGTGCCGCAACTACGCCCGGGAATGGGTCTCCATCCAGAGCGAGGAATTCCAGCGTCTCGGCATCTTCGGCGACTGGCAGCATCCCTACCTGACCATGACCGACGGCTATGAAGCGGCCACCGCCCGTGAACTGGCCCGCTTCGCTGAACGCGGCGGACTTTTCAAGGGCAAGAAACCGGTCCACTGGTGTTCTTCCTGCGTCACCGCCCTGGCCGAGGCCGAGGTCGAGTACGCCGATCACAGCTCGCCGTCGATCTACGTCAAGTTCCGCTTCAACGGTGAATTGCCCGATGAATTGCGGGAGGTCGTCGGCGACAAACCGCTCGATTTCGTCATCTGGACCACCACCCCGTGGACCATCCCCGCCAACCTCGGCATCTGTCTCAACCCGGCCCTTGACTATGTGGTGGTCGAAAGCGGCGACGAGCTGCTGGTGCTGGCCGAGGGGCTGAGGCAGAACGTCATGCAGGCCCTCGGGCGCGAGGACGGCAAGGTGATTGCCACCTTCGATGCCGGCCTCTTCGAACGCCAGACCTGTCGCCATCCCCTCTACGCACGCGACTCGCTGATCATCCTCGGCGACCATGTCACCCTGGAGGCGGGCACCGGCTGCGTCCACACCGCCCCCGGACACGGCATGGACGACTACATCGTCGGCCTCAAGTACGGTCTTGAGGTCTACAACCCGGTCGACGACTACGGACGCTACCGCGACGACCTCGAGCTGTTCGGCGGCATGAAGGTCGCCGAGGCCAACGGCGCCGTCAACGACAAGCTGAACGAGGTCGGCGCCCTGCTGCAGGCCTCGAACATCTCCCACAGCTACCCGCACTGCTGGCGCTGCAAGAAGCCGATCATCTTCCGCGCCACCGAGCAGTGGTTCATCTCGATGGAGGCCAACGAGCTGCGGCAGAAGGCGTTGACCGCCATCGACCAGGTCGAGTGGATCCCCCACTGGGGCCGCGACCGGATCTACAACATGATCGAGAACCGCCCCGACTGGTGCATCAGCCGCCAGCGCAGCTGGGGGGTGCCGATCACCGCCTGCTACTGCAGCAAGTGCGGCCATGCCCTGGCCGACGGCAGAACCATGCACCACATCGCCGACCAGTTCGAAGAGGGCGGCTCGGATATCTGGTTCGAGAAGGAGGCGAGCGAGCTGCTGCCGGAAGGGACCGTCTGCCCCGAATGCGGCGGCGATGAGTTCCGCAAGGAAACCGACATTCTCGACGTCTGGTTCGACTCCGGCGTCTCCCAGGCGGCGGTGGTCGAACCGCATCCGCAACTGCAGTACCCGGCGGATCTCTACCTGGAAGGGTCCGATCAGCACCGCGGCTGGTTCCACAGCAGCCTGCTGGCCGCGCTCGGCGCCCGCGACCGGGTGCCCTACAAGGCGGTCCTGACTCACGGTTTCGTCCTCGACCAGAACGGCCGGCCGATGTCGAAGTCAGCCGGCAACGTCATCGCCCCGGAGAAGGTCATCAAGCAGTACGGCGCCGAGATCCTGCGTCTCTGGGTCGCCACCCAGGATTACCGCGATGACAACCGGGTCGGTGACGACATCCTCAAGCAGGTCTCCGAGGCCTACCGGCGCATCCGCAACACCGCCCGCTACATCCTCGGCAATATCCACGATTTTGACCCGGAGACGGACCTGGTCGCCACCGACGACATGCTCGAAATCGACCGCTGGGCGCTGTCGCGGCTGGCAGCGCTGACCGAGCGAATGAAGCGCGCCTACGACGAATACCAGTTCCACGTTCTCTACCATGCGGTTCACAACTTCTGCAGCGTCGACCTCAGCTCTTTCTACCTCGACGTGCTCAAGGACCGGCTCTACACCGCCCCGGCCAAGAGCCTTGAGCGGCGCAGCGCCCAGACGGCCATGTACCGCATCCTCGATGCGATGACCCGCTGGATCGCCCCGGTACTCTCCTTCACCGCCGACGAAATCTGGACCGAGCTGCCGGGCGAGCGGGAAGAAAGCGTCCACCTGGCTGAATTTCCGGCGAGTTTCGACGAGTTGCGGAATCTTGATCTGGAAGAACGCTACAGCCGCCTGCTGCAGCTGCGTTCGGCCATCTCCAAAGCCCTGGAGGAAGCCCGCAACGCCAAGCTGATCGGCCATTCCCTCGATGCCCGGGTGACCCTCGCCGCGGCAACCGGTCCCTGGCGCAAACTGGCCGAGGACTACCGAAATGAACTGGCCACCCTGTGCATCGTTTCCCAGGCGGAGCTGGTGGAAGAGTTGACCGACGGCAAGGCCAGTGACGAGATCCCGGAACTGGTTATCCGCATCGACAAGGCGGAGGGTGAAAAATGCGAGCGTTGCTGGAACTACAGTCAAAGCGTCGGCGAGGAAGAAGCCCGGCCGACCGTCTGCCGGCGTTGCCGTGAAGCCCTGGATGCCTGACGTGCCGCTGCGCTATCGCATCCTGGTCGGCATCAGCCTGCCGCTGCTGCTGCTTGATCAATGGATCAAGTTCTACATCGACCGCAGCTTCGCGCTCTACGAGTCGGTGCAGGTGATCAAGAACTTTTTCAACATTACCTACGTGCGCAATCGCGGCGCGGCCTTCGGCATGCTGGCCGACAGTTCACTGCGCATGCCGCTGTTCATTATCATCGCCATCGTTGCCGGCGGGGCCATTCTCTTTTACCTGCATCGCATGACCGATGAGCAGAAGCTCGGCGCCACCGCCCTGGCGCTGATCTTCTCCGGCGCCATCGGCAACCTGGTCGACCGCATCCGCCTCGGCGAAGTGATCGACTTTCTTGACGCCCACTGGTACGGTCACCACTGGCCGGCCTTCAACATCGCCGACTCGGCCATCACCGTCGGGGTCGGACTGCTGATACTGGACATGTGGCGGGAGGATCGCAGGAAGAAGCGTGAGGACGCTGCCGACTGACCGCCTGCTGAAATTGATCGACATGCCAAGGAGGGATTCATCCATGAAACGCCTGATCGCCTCGGGCCTGCTCATCCTGCTTCTGGCCCTGACCGGCTGCGAGTGCCTCAGCGGCCTCGGCCGTGACATGCAGAAAGCCGGAAACTAGGTCGAACACGAAGCGGATAAACATAAATAGGGGCATTGACAACGCCCCGCGAAAAGAGTATAAACCGTTCTGCCGTACCGACAGGGTACGGTCTGGAAGAAGACGTGTCGGGGCGTAGCGCAGTCTGGTAGCGCACCTGCTTCGGGAGTAGGGGGTCGGAGGTTCAAATCCTCTCGCCCCGACCATTCTTCTTTCCAAAAGCACTTCCCAACCGGGAGGTGCTTTTTGGATTTGAGGGGCTTGAGAGAGGATTTGAAGCGGAGCGAGCGCTGACTGAATGTCAGAGGAGCAGCCAGGGATGGCTGCGGCAGCGAGTGCAGGGGAGCCGACGCAGGTTTGACCGGGAAGGTCGAACCGTAGTGGGCAAATCCTCTCGCCCCGACCATTCTTCTGCAAAAAATTCAAAACAGCCCCACCCCCGAAAAGGGAATGGGGCTGTTTAATTTTACTTCCCGTCGAGAGACCCTGCCGCAGTTCCCCCCTTCACCCAATCACCCCGTTCATGATCGCCGCCAGGGTCAGGCCGGCGGCCAGCAGCCAGAGGCTGACCCCCTGGGCCAGGGGACGGATACCGACATTTTTCAGAATCTCCCGGGTCAGCCCGGCACCGATCAGGAACAGGGTGACCACCAGCGCCTGCCTGGCGATGCCGGCCAGGTTCCCCCAGAGCGAGGCGAACTGCGGCAACAGGGTACGGACCCCGGCGGCAACGATAAAACCGACAATGAACAGCGGTACCCTGGCCTTTCCCCCGGACTTGCTCATCCAGGCCGCGCCCATCACAAAGGGCACGATCCAGATCGCCCGGGTCAGCTTGACCGTGGTACCGGTTGCCAGCGCGGCCTGGCCATAGGCGGCCGCGGCGCCGACGACACTGCTCGTGTCATGGATCGCCAGCCCGGCCCAGATGCCGAACTGGTGCTGGCTGAGATGCAGCAGGTGGCCGAAGAACGGGAACACCAGCAGGGCCACCGAATTCAGGGTGAAGACCGTCGCCAGCGCCAGCGCCGCTTCATCATCCCGAGCCTTGATCACCGGCGACATGGCGGCGATGGCGCTGCCGCCGCAGATGGCGGTGCCGAAGGCGATCAACGCCGAGGTGTTTTTCTCGGTCCGGAAAAAACGCCCCAGCAGCAGGCCGACCAGCAGGGTCAGGGTAATGCCGATGATCGAATAGACGATCGAACTGCGACCGACCTGCCATACCTGCCCGAGGCTGAGACCGAAACCGAGACCGACCACCGAGATCTGCAGCAATTTGCGACTCCAGTCCGCTGACATTTCAGGCCAGGGATTGCCGAGCAGCAGGCTGAACAGGATTCCGGCAATCAGGGCATGGGCGGTACTGATCATCGGCAGGGCACAGACCGCCAGCAGGGCCAGGAAGAGAATTCTTTTCACATTGGCTGTCGTCATCCGACATCACTCCTTGGCATCTTTTCTTCCATTGAACAAACAATCTTCTTCGGCTGTAAAAAAAATAGGCTTCCCCTTATCCTAAGTCCAATATATATTTCTTTAGAGAAATATCAGTTAAATTGATAAGGAGTCCCGATGGCCATCACCCTCAGGCAACTGGAAGTGTTCGTCGCGGTGGCGCAGGAAGGCAATGTCACGCGCGCCGCCGAGGCGTTACGGATCTCGCAGTCGGCGGTCAGCATGTCGCTGGCCGAGCTGGAACGGCTGCTGGGAGAGAAGCTGTTCGATCGGCGGGGGAAACGTCTGCTGGTCAATGACCAGGGGCGGGTGATGATCCCCAAGGCGGTGGATGTGCTTGCCCGCGTGACAGAAATCGAAACCACTTTCAGCGGTCCCGACGACCGGCTCGCGGGCCTGCTGAGGATCGGCGCCAGTTCCACCATCGGCAACTACCTGATGCCGAGGATACTGGGAGACTTCACCGCGGAACATGCTGAAGCCCGGCTCTCCCTGGATGTCGGCAACACCGAACAGATCGTCCAGGAACTGCTGCATTTCAACATCGACATCGGCTTCATCGAGGGGTTCTGTCACCAGACGACGATCGAAACCATCCCCTGGCGCCAGGACCACCTGGCGATCCACGCCGGCGCCGACCACCCGCTGGCCAAAAAGAGGAACATCTCTGTCGATGACCTGATGGCGGCCCGCTGGATCCTGAGAGAGCAGGGATCAGGCACCCGGGAAGTGTTTGAAACGGCGCTGGCGGGAAAACTGGGGAACATCCGCGTTTACCTGGAGTTGGGCAACACCGAGGCGATCAAGGAGGCGGTGGAGGCGGGGCTCGGCATCAGCTGCCTATCCCTGCTGGCAACCCGCAGGGCCCGCCGGAGCGGCGCCCTGGTGGCGCTGCAGACCCCGTTCCTTGACCTGCGGCGCAACTTCTACCTGCTGCTGCACGGCGAAAAATACCGCACCAGGCTGCTGCGACGGTTCATGGCCTTCTGCGCCCCGGCGGACAACAGCTCAACCTCGTTTTCTCCTTGACAGCGGCCCTCCTTCCACCGTATTGATTTGACACAATTTTGTCTGTCCACCGGTGCCCGAGAGGGCCGTGACGCTGACTTAAATCGGCGTCACGAGGGAAGTGGGGTGCAAATCCCCCGCGGACCCGCCGCTGTAAGCGAGGACGAAGGGCCGATAGACCACTGATCCCCGAGGATCGGGAAGGCGGCCCGGAGGATGATTCGTGAGCCAGAAGACCTGCCGGCCGGACCCCCCACAGGAACCTCCCCGGGATGGGAGGGTGGATAAAGCGGCCCTTCAAAAACGAGAAGCCCGTGCCCTCTGCAACGAGTGCGCGGGCTTCTGCTGTTTTTGCCCTTTTTTTACTCTCTTCACAACCCAGGGACCAGCCCTGCGCCGGTGCGTCGGTCATCGGCCGGGAATCAAGCAGGAGGAACCATTTGATGAAGAGAAGTTGTCTTGCCCTGGCGCTCGGACTAAGCATGCTGAGCTCTACCCCGGTCCCGGTTCGCGCCGCGACCCTCGACCCGGTGGTGGTCACCGCAACCCGCAGCGCCCGGCCAAAATCACAGCTGGCGGCCTCGGTGACGGTGATCACCGCTGATCAGATTGCCGCCACCGGTGCCACCCGCCTCGATGAAGTACTGCGCAATGCCGTCGGCCTGCAGACCACCAGCAGCGGCCCGGCCGGCGCCATTGCCACCCCGAGCATTCGCGGTTCGGAAGGCGCCCAGGTGCTGGTGCTGCTCGACGGCATCCGCCTCAATTCACCGCAGAACGGCCAGTTCAACCTCAGCAACCTGCCGGTAGCACTGAGCGAGATCGAGCGGATCGAAGTCCTGCGCGGACCGGCCTCGGCCCTCTACGGCACCAACGCCCTGGCCGGGGTCATCCAGATCTTCACCCGCACGCCCGATACGGAACCGCAAACCACGCTGAGCTGGAGCGAAGGCCGTTTCGAAACCCGCGACCTGAGTTTTTCCACCACCCGCAGAAAAGACAACATGCGCTACCGCCTCGGCGCCGGGCTGGACCGCTCGCAGGGCTACCGGACCAACTCCGACCTCGACCAGACCAACCTGGAGGGGATGCTCGGCTTCGATCTCGGCGGCGGTTACGACCTCAGCCTGTCAGGCTTCTATCTCGACAAGGAGAACGGCGTACCGGGTTCGACCGCCTGGCCCAGCCCGCAGGCCCGGCAACAGGACAAAAACACCCTCGCCGCCCTGACCCTGACCGGCCCGGCCGGTCCCCTGGCAATCACCCTCCGGCAAAGCTATGAACGGCGCCGCAACGACTACCGGGATCCGGGCGGCTGGACCCCGGTCGACGACACCCATATCGTTGAAACCTTCGGCACCGAGTTGTCGGCCGCCTGGCAGAGAGGTGCGCACAATATCCTGTTCGGCGGCGACTTCTACGATGACAAGCTTGACTCCACCGCCAGCGGCAACCACGATGAGAACCGCTGGTCGCTGTTCGGTCAGGACCAGATCGAAATAACCTCCCGGCTCAGCCTGCTGCTGGGCCTGCGCTACGATGCCCACTCCGAGTTCAACAATGAGTTGAGCCCGCGGGCCGCGGCCCTCTTCTCGCTGACCGAGAGCACCCGCCTGCGGGCCTCGGTCAGCCGTGCCTTCCGTGCCCCGACCCTCAATGACAGATACTGGCCGGCAACCAGCTTCGCCAGGGGAAATCCCGACCTCGATCCGGAAACCGCCTGGGAATATGAACTGGCCCTCGATCAGCAACTGGGCGACCGCGGCGAGCTCACTCTGGCGGCCTTCCGGCGTGACGCCAAGGATCTCATCGACTGGCGCGCTGACAGCAGTTTCGTCTGGAGCCCCGTCAACGTCAACGAAGCCCGCATCTGGGGCGCCGAAATGGAGCTTGACCTGCAACTCTGCGAACTGCTGAAAAGCGGCGCCAACTACACCTACCTCTATCCCAAGGACCGCGCCACCGACCGTTTCCTCGACAACAAGGCCCGCCACCAGGTCCATCTCTTCCTGGAAGTCGGTCCGGTCAAGGAAGCCCGGCTGCGCCTTGACGGCCGCTATCTGAAGTACTATGCCGACGCCACCCGCGACGGGACCGGCTACGTGGTGCTGGATGCCAGCTTCTCCCGGCCCTTCGTCCTCGACAACGGCATCACCTTCGACGCCCGGATTACGCTGAAGAACCTGCTGGACAAGGATTACGAGGAAAACAGCGGCTATCCGATGCCGCCGAGGGAACTGTTCGCCGGCATCACCACCTATTTTTGAGGGAGGGAAGACGGTGGTGCCGGGGCGGTCGATACCCGTTTCGGCCGCCTTGGAACGTTAGGGGGCTGATATGCCGCCACGGGGGGTACGGTATATTCTTTCGGGTTTTCATGGTTCCCCTGTGTAGCCCGTTTGTTTGCCACCCTGCGCAGACAGGTTCACGTACCACCACTGCCGGGCGTGGCCACGGAAGCGCTGCAGGTTTCGTCATCTGTATGGTTGCAAGGGGCAGTGTCCATGCCCGCCGCAGGCGATGGCCCTTTTCTGCTTCCTCTTTTGGGCCAGCAAAAGAGGAAGGCGGCGGGCGGGGCCGCGACCCCGCGGGGTACTGCGAGGGCGGTTGAGACGCACCCGTCTGCGGCGTTGCACTCAGCCTTCAACGGTAGTGCTGGGGGAGGGATAGAACCTTCCTCCCGTGGAAGCCACTGAACGGAGGGGACGACCGGCGGAAACAGAGACATGAATGTCTGAGGCGCTGGCGGGCGCCCCCGCCGGTTTGGGGTTTTGGGGTGGCACTGGAGGGGCGTCCGGCGGACGCCCCCCCGGTATTTACAGCATCATTTTACACACCCCCCCGTTTCCGCATATAATAATCCCCCCGGATGGACCGGGAAAAAACCGAGGTCTTCGTGAAGCACATCCTCTCCCTCAGCCTGCTGCTCTGTTTTCTCCTTTCGCCGCTCACGGCCGGGGCCGCGGTCTGGACCGATGCCATGGGGCGCCGGGTCGAAATCCCGGACCACCCGCGGCGCATCGTTTCGCTGGTGCCGGCGGTGACCGAGATCCTCTTTGCCCTCAAGCTTGATGACCAAATCGTCGGTGTCACCCGCTTCTGCGACTGGCCGCCGGCCGCACTGGCCAAACCGAAGGTCGGCGGCTATTCCAACCCCAACCTCGAAGCGGTGCTGCTGCGGCAGCCCGACCTGGTCTTCATCTCCGCCGACTCCGCCAGCCCCGCCCTGCTGACGCGAATGGAAGGACTCGGCCTGACCGTCTATGTCGTCTACCCGCGCGGCATCAAACAGACCATCACCATGATCCGCAATATCGGCCGGGTCACCGGCGCGGCATCCCGCGGCGAACAACTGGCCGGGAAACTGGCGACCACCGTCGCCCGGGTCGAAAAAGCGGTGGCCGGGCTGCCCCGCCCCCGGGTGCTGTTCTGCGTCATGACCCGACCTTTGACCGTGGCCGGCCCCGGGACCCTGGTCGGCGACCTGATCGAGGCGGCCGGCGGTGAAAATGTCGTGGCCGCCGGTGTCAGCCGTTATCCGACCTGGGGCAGCGAGGCGCTGCTGCTGGCCGACCCGGATCTGATCGTGGTCTCTCCGCATCCCGGCACCCCCAACCCGGCCGACCTGTTCTCGACCTGGCCGGAGTTGACGGCGGTGAAAACCGGTCGCGTTGTCAGCGTCAACCCCGACTGGGTCCATCGCCCCGGACCACGCCTCGGCCTCGGGCTGACCGCCCTGGCGGCAGCCTTTCATCATCTCAACCCCGCCTCGCTGCGGGTGGAGGAACGGCCATGAAGTCCCGCTCTACCCTCGGCTGGCTGCCGATCCTGACAGCCGCCCTGGCGGTTGCCCTGCTGCTGTCGCTGCTGGCCGGTTCGCTCACCCTCTCACCGGCGGAACTGCTGGCGGTGCTGCTGGGACGGGCGGAATCACCGACCCATGCCGCCATCGTCCTGAAAATCCGCCTGCCACGGGCATTGCTGGCAGCGCTGGTCGGTGCCGCCCTCGGCGCTTCAGGGAGCGCGTTCCAGGCAGTGCTGCGTAATCCCCTGGCCGATCCTTATATCCTCGGTGTCTCCGGCGGCGCCGCCCTCGGCGCGGTGGCGGCGTTGACTCTCGGCTTCAGCTCGCCGCTGCTGCTGCCCGCGGCGGCCTTTGCCGGAGCCTGCGGCGCGCTGCTGCTGGTCTACTGGATCGCCCGCGCCCATCGCGGCTCACCCCACACCCTGATCCTCTCCGGGGTGATGGTCGGCAGCCTGGCGTCGGCACTGCTGTTGTTCCTGCTCTGGATGGCGCCCGCCGACCCGGTGCGGACCGCGGTCTTCTGGCTGGCCGGCAACCTCGCCCTGGCCGATGTCGGCTGGCTGCCCTGGGCCGCCCTCTGGACGGGACTCGCCTTCTGCGGTCTCTGGGTCCAGTCCGGCGCCCTCGACCTGCTGACCCAGGGGGAGGAAACCGCCGCTGATCTCGGCCTCGAAGTCGGCCGGGCCCGGCTGCTGCTGTTTGCCGCCGCCGGGGCGCTGACCGCCGCCGCGGTCGCCCTGGCCGGACTGGTCGGTTTCGTCGGCCTGACCGTCCCCCACGTGGCCCGGCTGCTCTGGGGGTCATCCCACCGCCACCTGCTGCCCGCTTCAGCCCTGCTCGGCGCCGCCTTCCTGGTGCTGGCAGACGCCCTGGCGCGGACCCTGCTGGCCCCGGCGGAAATTCCGGTCGGGGTGGTCACCGCCCTGCTCGGCGCGCCCTTCTTCCTCTACCTGCTGCGCCGGCAGCAAGGGAGAGACGAATGATCCGGCTTGAACAGCTGCATTTTTCCTACGGCCGCCGGCCGGTCCTGAAAGGTCTCGATCTGCGGATTGAAGAGGGTGAAATTCTTGCCGTTCTCGGGCCCAACGGCTGCGGCAAATCGACCCTGCTGCGGCTGCTGCGCGGCGTCCTGGAACCGGCGTCCGGAAGGGTTCTCTGGCGGGGGCGGGAGGCCTGTCGACTGGGCCGCAGGGCAATGGCGAAACTGGCGGCGGTGGTCCCCCAGTCACCACAGATTCCCTTTCCCTACCCGGTCGGGGAACTGGTGGCGATGGGACGCTTCGCCCACCGCTCCGGGCTCTCCGTCGCCACCTCCGCCGACCGCAGGGCGGTGGAAAAAGCCCTGGCGCTGACCGATACCCTGCAGCTGGCCGAACGGCCGGTCACCGACCTGAGCGGCGGCGAACTGCAGCGGGTGCTGCTGGCGCGCGCCCTGGCCCAGCAGTCACCGGTGCTGCTGCTCGACGAAGCGACCAGCCATCTCGATCTTGATCACCGGCTGGAAATCGCCGAACTGCTGGTGCGCCTCAACCGGGAACAGGGCACCACCATCATCCAGGTCTCCCACGATCTCGACCTGGCGGCTGAAACCTCCCGGCGCATCCTGCTGCTGGCCGACGACGGCACCCCGGCGGCGCTCGGCACCCCGGCCGAAGTCTTTACCCCCGCCAACCTGCGCCGGGTGTTCCGGGTCGAGGTGCGGGTGGAACGCAACCCCTACAGCGGCGCGCCGCGTGCCTACCCGGTCGCGCGCCGCGAAAGAAGCGGCCTGAGCTTTCCTCGAATACACCTGCTCTGCGGCGGCGGCAGCGGCGGCGAGCTGTTGCGCCGGCTGCACCTGAGCGGATGCGAACTCAGTGTCGGCCCCCTCAACCGGGGGGATTCCGACCAGGTACTGGCAACGGTTCTGGACCTGGAGACAGTCCTGGAAGAATCCTTCTGCCCGATCGGTAAAACCGCCCTCAAGGCGGCCCGTGAACTCTGCGACCGGGCCGAGGCGCTGGTGATCGCCCCGACTGTCTGGGGACCGGGCAACCTGCCGCTGCTGGAACTTGCTCGCCATACCCTGGAACGAAAGCGGCCCGTGCTGCTGGTCGATCCCCGCGCCGAACGGGACTTCACGGGAGGGCACGCCTGGGAACAGATACAGGCGCTGAGAAAGGCAGGCGCTGAGACAGTTGACGATACCGAAGCGACTCTCGCCAGGCTCCGGCACCCTGGCCCGGCAAACCAGAGGACCGGCAACCGGCAGCAAACTCCTGATTCAGGTTGAGATTTACCCCCCGTCATGCTAGGAATCTTATTGGGAGAGTCGCAACCGTGATTCCCCGATCATGAACTCTCGGATTCAGGTTCCAACAACCATGCTGACAACCTTCTTCATTCTCATCGCCGCCTACCTGGTCGGCGCCATTCCGACCGGGGTGATCCTCACCCGCCTCACCGGCGGCGAGGATATCCGCAAAACCGGCAGCGGCAACATCGGCGCCACCAATGTCTACCGCACCGCCGGCCGCAAGCTCGGCATCATCACCCTGCTCGGCGACGCCCTGAAAGGGCTGCTGCCGGTGCTGACGGTCAGCCTCTGCTTCCCGGCCGACACCACCCTCATCGCCCTGACCGCGGCGGCCTCCTTCCTCGGCCACTGCTACCCGGTCTATCTCGGCTTCAAGGGCGGCAAGGGAGTCGCCACCGCCCTCGGCATTTTCCTGGTGCTCTCCCCCCTGTCGGTGCTGCTCGCCGTCTTCATCTTCGCCGGGCTGGTCTGGAAAACCCGCTACGTCTCCCTCGGCTCGATCAGCGCCGCGGCCGCCATGCCGATCTGCATTCTGCTGCTCGGAAATGATACCGCCATCTTCACCGGCGCCCTGTTCATCAGCGCCATCATCATCTGGCGGCACCGCGAAAACATCGACCGGTTGATTCGCGGCAAGGAAAACAGGTTCAAGGCGTAAGTTCCATGAGATGTGAGATGTGAGATGTGAGATGTGAGATGTGAGATGTGAGATGTGAGAT
>NZ_NAAD01000031.1 GCF_002093115.1 Geothermobacter hydrogeniphilus
AGGCGTAGCGGCAGCTACGTCGGAATGACGAGGCGCGGGAGCAACGCAGCAGATGTGCGGATATCGGCCGCCCTCGCAGAAAAACCGCGGGGTCGCGGCCCCGCTCTCCGCCTTACTCTTGCCTGCTCGCAAGAGTAAGCAGAAAGAGCTTTCGCCTGCGGCGGGCATGGACACTACCCCTTGCTGACCATGCAGATGACGAAACCCGCGGCGCTCCCGTAGCTACGCCCGGCATGATGGCACGTGAGCCTGTCTACCCAGGAGGCAGACAAACGGGGTACACAGGGGAGCCTGAAAAACCACGCCTTAAAGGCATCCCCAGCACCACCGTCACAAGGTGGTCGAGACGTGCCCGGATGCAAGGCGCACGAAGACTGAAACCACAGGTGTAGCGGCAGCTACATCGAGGATCGAAGGCTGAGTGCAACGCAGCAGACGGGTGCGTATCGGCCGCCCTCGCAGCATGAGGTGTAGCGGCAGCTACGTCGGAATGACGAGGCGCGTGAGCAACGCAGCAGATGTGCGGATATCGGCCGCCCCAGCCCCTTATCGGCCGCCCCTCCTCCGCCCCGGCCAGTTGTTGATGCTTTCACTGATCTGCCCCCACATCCCCCGCAGCAGTCCCAGTTCAGCGCGGTCCGGACGGGCGCGGCTGATCAGCTGCCGCAGGCGGGTCAGGGTGGCTCCGGGGCAGGCCGGGTTGGTGAACCCGATCCGATCGAGAACGTCATCCATCTGCGCGTAAACCGCCTGCAGTTCCCCCTCTTCCGGGAGATCCCTCTCCTCTCCGACCATTCCCGGCCGACGATGCAGTTCATAGAGCAGCACCATCACCGCCTGGGCGAGATTGAGAGAACCGACCTCTTCGCTGCTGGCGATCCGCACCCCGGCGCCGCAGCAGGCGATCTCGTCACCGGTGAGACCACAGTCCTCGCGGCCGAAAACCAGCGCCGCCCGGCCCCCTTCGGGAAGCGCGCCGACCAGCTCCGGCAGCCGGCTGCTGGGATGCAGAGTTCCCCGCAGCCGACCGGCGCGCCGGGTGGCGGCGACACTCAGGTGAACATCGGCCAGCGCCGCCGGCAGGTCCGGATAGCAGCGCGCCGAGCCGAGCAGGTGATTGCCGGCGACGGCAAACTTGCGTGCCTCGGGATGCAGGTACGGGCAGGGATTCACCAGGCGCAGGTCGGAAATGCCGAAATTGGCCATCGCCCGACAGACCATGCCGATATTGCCGGGATGCTGCGGCTCGACCAGCACAACGCTGAGAGACTGGGGAAGGGGAGTCAGCATGGGCGTTATCATAGTCTGACAGATGCCCGATCGCCAGCGCTTTTACGCCCCGGACATATCATTGATATTTTCGATATCTGTCATCGGTTTTATCTGTAATAACGATTGGACATTCCAGGCCGGATCCCGTTTAATCCTGACCTGGACATGAGAACCGAATTTAATCACCGAGGAGAACCTGATCCATGAAACGTCTTGTTTTTCTGCTGTTCATCCTGCTGCTCGGCGTCGGCAGCGCCTGGGGAAAAACCGTCTCGGGAGAGGTGGTCATGACCTTCGACCTCTCCGGACAGCCATCCGGCCGGGAAGCCAGGCTCTGGATTCCCTACCCGATTTCCGATGCCGACCAGTTGATCAGCGATATCCACTGGGAAGGGGATTACAGTGAGGCGGCCGTCTACACCGACCGGGAAAACAGCATCCCGATACTCTACGCGCGCTGGGCGGCAGACGCCGACAGCCGCCGGTTGACGCTCCGCTTCAGGGCCGAACGCAGGGAACAATTACACCGGGACATCCCCCGGGCAGACGTTCCCCTCGACCGGGCCGCCTTCAGCCGCTACCTCAGCGCCACCAGCATGGGGCCGATCGACGGTCCGGTCAAGGCTCTCGCCGACCAGATCGTTGCCGGGAAAAAGACCAACCTGGAAAAGGCCCGCGCCATCTATGACTGGACGGTGGACAACACCTTCCGCGACCCGAACACCCGCGGTTGCGGCCTCGGTAACGTGCCGCGCCTGCTTGACCGTCCCGGCGGCAAGTGCGCCGACATCAGTTCCATCTATGTCGCCCTGGCCCGTTCGGCCGGAGTTCCGGCCCGCGAAATTCTCGGCATTCGACTGGGGAAAAAGGATGGCCAGGACATCACCGGCTGGCAGCATTGCTGGGCCGAATTCTACCAGCCCGGTTACGGCTGGGTGCCGGTCGACCCGGCCGACGTACGCAAAGCGATGCTGAAACAGAACCTGAAGCTCGGTGATCCGCAGGTCGCCGAACTGCGCGAGTACTTCTGGGGCGGTGTCGATGCCTACCGTGTCCGCCTCTCCGAGGGGCGGGATATCGAACTCAACCCTCCTCAGCAGGGACCGGCCGTCAACTACCTGATGTATCCCTTCGCCCAGGTCGGCGGCAAAACCCTGGACTGGCTCGATCCGCAGACCTTCCGCTACCAGATCACCTACCGACAGTAAACCTGAATCCGAACCTAACAGGGGACGGGCCCCCACGGAGCCCGTCCCCTTCCTTCAACTGTCAGTTTTTCCCCCGTCCCTTCACCGGCATCAGCACCTCGCCGTTTCCCTTCCGGCCCTTGGCGTCGGTTGCCTTCCAGCTGATCCTGACCGGTTGGCCGATGGTCAGCAGTTCAGGATTTTTCGGATGAACCACCACCGCCATGCCGAAAACCGACTGAAAGTAGTCTCCCGCCACTTCGCGACCATCTTCGGTTGCCAGACGGAAACTCTCAAGCTTCATCGGTCGATCAAAGTTGACCAGCAGTTCGGCGGGATGATCTCCACCGCGGGAAAAATCGGCCAGCACCACCAGCGGACGAGGAGACCCGGGCTCGATGACGCGACCGGTCGGAACGTCAAAACCATCGGCCGGCATCCCCGGCCAGGGAGAGCCGTTCAACGTCAGCACGACCTGCTTGACCCCGGGGAAACGCCCGGCGGTCTCGACCAGGACCGCGGCCATGATCTCCGGGTCGGCATCCGCGCCCGCCGGCAAGGTCAGGTTGATTTCCCGCTTGCCGGCCACCCGATTGGCCGTGACCGCGCGACTGCCCGAAGGGAACGGGTTGAAGAGCCCGCTCTGCTTCGGCAACCGCAGGTTCTCACCGGTCAACTGGTCGAGCAGCAGCTGCAGTTGACCATCCTCGCGATAAAAGAACAGGGGGAACGGTGCCAGGCTGCCGGAACCATCGTTGCGGGGCAGAAACCCGACCCGCACCCAGGCGGTCCCGGCCCTCGGGGTCGGCGGGGAACCAAAATACTGCCGGTAGGCATCATCGGCGATCACTTTCCCCGGGGAAGGTTGATCGGCGTTTTTTTCCTCTTTCCGATCACAGCCGGCAACCAGGGGAAGAAGCAGCAACAGCAGGAGCAGAGATCTCATCGGGTATCCTTTCGAGTTTCTGTTTATCCTGAATCCGCGCTTCCCTTGTCAGCAGACAGCGCAAGTCACGGATTCGGGTTTATTTTATCACGCGACAAGGCAATCACCGCGCCGGGATATCGAATCTTTGTTCGCACTCCTCTTCCCGGCACAAGATCCGTCGCTCTCCGGCAAGTCCTGAACAAGGCTCCGCTGTACGGCGATTATCCTATCATTTCTTAGGATGTTTCAAATTGTCTGTGAAAACGGTCATTTATAATTTTATACTTGTTTTTTTGGACAGTTACCGGCATTTTGAAATAGGAGTGTCGTTTTTGTTCCGATCATGGGGGGACCATGGAACCACTACGCGTCTTCATCATCGAACCCGCCGAAAGTATGCGAGAATCCCTCGCCCTGTTCGTACGCAATCTCGGCTATGAGGCCATTGCCTGCTCTTCTCCGGCCGTCTTCCCGTGCATTGACAACAGTCATTGCGAGACAGACAAGATCTGCGGCGACGCATTGATCGTCGGCCAGCATCTGCCCCAGCAGGCCGGCCTCGACTTTATTGCCCAACGCCTCGCCGGTCCCTGCCGCGGACTGGTAAAAAACATAACCCTCATCTGCCTCCCCTGGTCGATCGGCGATCAGCAACGGGCCGAAAGACTCGGCTGCCGCTGGCTCGAAACCCCGCTCGACCTCGGAGAATTGCGCGCCTGGCTGGCCACGATCGCCGAGAACCTCCCGGCCGACCGAAAACTGGTGCCGCTTACGGAACTGCTCGTTGACCGGGAAGACCGCCTGCCGGCTTAAGATATCTCCCGCGGTGCCCGCTGTCGTGGTAAAATTCGTCATCGATTCCACCCTTGGACAACCGGAGCCATTCATGAGCACTCCCGACGCCAATGAACTGCTGCCGCGACTGCTGGCGAGCAATGCCCTGCGCGCCAATCTCAGCAAACACATGACCCTGAACAAAATGGCGGATTCAAAGGCGGCGATGATCCTCACTGCGGCCTCCCTGGTCACCACCATCGCCCTGACCCGGATGCAGGATCTGCCGCTGGCGACAGTACTGATCCTGGCAGTGGCCGGCATCCTGGCGGTGATCTTTTCGATTCTCGCCATCATCCCCCCACTGCATGCCACCGGACAAACCAATTTCTTCTATTTCCGCTCCTTCGTCGAACTCGAAGAAGAAGAATTCATCGCCGGCTTCAAGCAACTGTTGACCGACAAGGAAAAACTCTACGACGCCTACCTGCATGAACTCTACTATCTCGGCAAGCACCGCCTGACCCGCAAGTACCTGCTGGTACGCAATGGTCTCTGCAGCCTGCTCGCCGGCCTGGTGCTAGCGGTGATCTCGGTTTTCCTTCCCCTCGGCGGAGGCGGATGAACACCCAGAGCCATGCCATTCTCACCTGCGCCCTGCTGCGATTCTTCGGCGGGGAGCGCGTCGCCCGGCTGCCGCGCATCAATCTGGTCCTCTGCTGCGGCGCCCTGACACCCGACATCCCCATCTATATCTTCCTCGCCTGGGGGAGTCTGATCGCCGGAATCCCCCAGCAGCAGCTCTGGAACGAAGTCTACTTTCAGCCCGGCTGGAGCGCCCTGATCGGAGCCTTTCATTCTTTTCCGCTGTGGGGCGCCGCCCTGGCCCTTTTCTGGTGGCTGAAACGCCCGCGTGCCGCCCTTTTCTGCCTGGCAGGCCTGCTGGGCGCGGCCGAGGATTTCTTCCTGCACCACAATGACGCTCACATGCACTTCTGGCCCTTCAGCCACTGGCGCTTCATCTCCCCGGTCTCCTACTGGAATCCGGCCTACCACGGCATCCCTGCCGCCCTGGCCGAAATCATCGTCGTCACCATCGCCGGCTTCTGGCTTCGACCACGGCTGGCGAGCCGCTGGGGCAAGGGACTGCTGCTGATCGCCCTGCTCTCACTGATCGCCAATCACGGCCTCTGGGTGATGATTTTCCGCTTTTTCTGACAAAAAAGGGAATCGCGGGGTATGCTTTGAAAAAGCGACAGGTATTTACCGCCAAGCCACTGAGAAAACCCACCAGGCGGCCGCCAAGACGCCAAGGGCGCCAAGAAAGACCAAACCGATAACGCTGAGACCGCTCTGAGACCGCTCGACCATGGAGGCAACTAAGACCCTTAGCCTTTGGCCTTTGGCCTTTGGCCCTTAGCCCTTTGGCCCTTGGCCGCCCCTGTTTTCAACCCTTCGAGGACTCAAATGAAAACACTCAAAAACAAAACCCTCTTCATCACCGGCGCCAGCCGCGGTATCGGGCTGGCGATTGCCAGGCGGGCCGCGGCCGACGGAGCGAATATCGTCATCGCCGCCAAGTCGAACGTTCCCAACCCGAAGCTGCCCGGCACCATTCACAGCGCCGCCGCCGAAATCGAAGCGGCCGGGGGGCAGGCACTGGCGATCAAATGCGACATCCGCAAACCTGAGGACATCGCCGCGGCTGTCAGCGCCGCGGTCGAGCGTTTCGCCGGCATCGATATCCTGATCAACAACGCCAGCGCCATTTACCTCGCAGGCACGCTTGAAACGCCGGCCAAACGCTACGACCTGATGCACCAGGTCAACACCCGCGGCACCTTCCTCTGCTCGCAGGCCTGCCTGCCGTATCTGCAACGGGCCGACAACCCGCACATTCTCAACCTCTCTCCGCCGCTGAACATGAACCCGCGCTGGTTCGGTCCGCACGTCGCCTACACCATGGCCAAGTACGGCATGAGCATGTGCGTCCTGGGGATGGCGGCAGAATTCCGCGAAGCCGGCGTTGCCGTCAACGCCCTCTGGCCGCGCACGGTGATCGCCACCGCCGCCCTGGCCATGCTCGGCGGCATGGTCAAGCCCGAGCAGTGCCGCACCCCGGAGATCCTCGCCGACGCCGCCCACGCCATCCTCTGCCGCGACAGCCGCGACTGCAGCGGCAACTTCTTCATCGACGAGCAGGTACTGGCCGAAGAGGGGATCGACGACCTTGAGCGCTACGCGGTCAAGCCGGGGACAGAGCTGATGACCGACCTGTTTCTGGAATGACATTCGTTGCCGCCGTCAAGAAATTCAAAAACCCGACTTAACGCAGAGGCGGGGAGCAGCAGAGGCGGAGAGAAATCCTTTGTCTGATCTTGTTTCCCTGCGTCTCCGCCTCTCTGCGTCTCTCCGTTAATAATCGGTTTTCCTGGAGCCTTTGGCGCGCTGGCGCCCCATCCGTCCTACTTATTCTTCCCAAAAACCACGATTAAGAGTAATATTCGTCCCCATGTGCGCCCTGCCACAACGTCGACAGACCTGGCACCTCTCACCCGGACAGGTGCTGCTGCTCTATTACGGCCTCGCCATCCTGCTCGGCGGGGCGCTGCTGTATCTGCCGCTGGCCAGCAACGGTCAACCGCTCTCCTTCCTCGATGCCGTCTTCACCGCCACCAGCGCCCAGTGCGTCACCGGGCTGGTGGTGGTCGATACCGGCAGCCGCCTGAGCTGGTTCGGCCAGGGAGTCGTGCTGCTGCTGATCCAGACCGGCGGTCTCGGCATCACCACCTTCTCGGTCTACCTGCTCTCCTATCTCGGCGGCGGGATGAGCCTTCGCGGCCGGCAACAGATCGAACAGACCCTGCTGCCGCAGCCCTATGCCTCGGTGCAGGAGCTGATCAGCAAAATTTTCCTGCTGACGATTGCCATCGAAGGTATCGGCGCGGCCCTGCTGGCGATCCGCCTGGTGCCGCAGCTCGGACTGGCACAGGGGCTCTGGAGCGCCCTGTTCCACTCGGTCTCGGCCTTCTGCAATGCCGGGTTCAGCCTCTTTTCCGACAGCATGGTCGGCTTTCAGGCCGACCCGCTGGTCAACCTCACCATCATGGGTCTGATCATCAGCGGCGGTCTCGGCTTCCTGGTGCTGCAGGAGCTGCTGGGGATGACCCGGAAACGGGAGCATGTTCGTCGCCGGCTGTCACTCCACAGCCGCCTGGTGCTGATGACCAGCCTGGTACTGACCCTTGGCGGCGCCCTGCTGCTGGCACTGCTGGAATTCCCCGGGGAACTGCATAAGATGAGCGCCGGCAACGGTTTCTGGATGGTCCTGTTCCAGTCGGTGACCGCCCGCACCGCCGGCTTCAACAGCATCGACCTGAACCTGCTCGAAGTCCCGAGCCTGGTGTTGATCATGTTTCTGATGTTCATCGGTGCCTCACCCGGCTCCTGCGGCGGCGGCATCAAGACCACCAGTTTCGCCCTGCTGTTCGCCATCATCCACAGCCGCCTGAAAGGTGACAGGCACACCAATATCTTCCGCCGCACGGTGCCGGAAGAGTTGACCACCCGCGCCCTGACCCTGGTACTGCTTTCGGTGGTCGCCTGCGGGGTGGCCATCTTCCTGCTGCTGGCCGTCCAGGTTCACGGGCTGCCGGCGGCCGAAAGCCGCAACGCGCTGCTCGACTACACTTTCGAGGCGGTCTCGGCCTTCGCCACCGTCGGCCTTTCACTCGGCGTGACCGCGAAGCTGGTGCCGCTGGGCAAACTGATCGTGATTGTCATGATGTTCATCGGCCGGGTCGGCATCCTCACCCTCGCCTTCGCCATCATCCGCCGCTCGGGAGGACGGGAGGTGCGCTATGCCGAGGAACAGGTGATGATCGGCTAGGAAAATCATGGGGCCGCCCGCGAGCATGGCTCGCTCAAGTCGCCAAGGGCGCCAAGAAACCCTTTTTTAACGGAGAGCCGCAGAGAAAACCAAAAGCAGTTTTTGGCTTAAATCCCATAAACCTCTCTCTGGCTCTGCCCCTCTGCATTGAAGGCTTTTTCCTTCTTGGCGTCCTTGGCGTCTTGGCGTCCAATAGCATTTTTTATCTGCTTGCATCCGCGGTCAAAACTAGGGAGTTCGACCATGAAAAAATTCTGCGTTATCGGCGCCGGCAACTTCGGCTTCAACATCGCCCGTACCCTCTATGAAGACGGCCACGAAGTGCTGGTGATCGACAACAACCGCAGCCACATCCAGCAGGTCAGCGACCATTGCTCGGTGGCGATGGTCGCCGACGCCGCCGACAAGGAGTTTCTCGCCGCCCAGGGATTGGCGGAGATGGACGCAGTGGTGGTCGCCATCGGCGAGCGTTCCCACGCAGCGACCCTGGCGACGCTGTTTCTCAAGGAACTGGGAGTGAAGCGGCTGGTGGTCAAGTCGGTCAACGAGGATCACGGCCGCATCCTGCGCAAGGTCGGTGCCGACGAGGTCGTCTACCCGGAAAAGGACATGGCGATCAAGACCGCCCGCAACCTCGCCAGTCCCAACATCCTCGACATGCTGACCATGGCCGAAGGCTACAGCCTCAACGAGATCGCCCCGCCGGCCGGGTTCATCGGCAAGACCCTGATCGAACTCGACCTGCGGCGCAAATTCGGCGTCTACGTGCTCGGCATCAAGGATGTGCTGACCGACGAATTCCTGCTCATGCCGCCGCCGGACCGCCAGATCCGCGACAGCGACATGCTGCTGATCTTCGGCAAGGCGACGGACGTGGACAAGGCGTCGCGCTGCTGAACCGGCTTACCGGCGGCGCCGGCGGGGATGACCCGCCCGCCTGCCAACTGGCCGGGAGGCTCTGCTCTGGGATACCTGAATCAGTGAGCTTCACGTCGGCGGATAGCACAAGTCATTGACCTGCCTACGCTTCCCAAAAATCACCGGCGAACCTAAGGGTGCGCCTTAGATTTTTGAAAATCGTATCCAGGCCAAGCACTTGCACTCTCCATCCAACAGAAACTCACTGATTCAGGGTATAGTTCGGGGGACAGTTGACGTGGGAACACATTCAGAAATCCGCCCCGGGGGGATCACGGATAGACCCGTGGCAACACCTCGGCCCGCTCCAGTTCAGGAAGGTTCGCAGTTCGAACCTTCCCAGTGCTGATATTTATCACCGGTTTTCACCTCGAAGCCGGTGCCGTCACAGTCGATCACCTCACCTTGCTGGTGGGTCACCATGTGTTCGACTTTGCGGACCTTGCCTTCGTGGACAGCCTGACAGAGTCGGCGCGTTTCCTTGTTTTTCATTCTCCACTCCTTTCACCAGGCAATCTGCTGTTGTGTCCTGTCTTCCATTATACCTGAAGCAGGCGCACCGGCTCAAACCGGCGGCCAACGGTCTCGCAACAGGCTGAAGGCGATGCTCCACATCACCAGACAGACACTGACATCAAGCAGCCGCCAGGAAATCGGCCGACGAAACAGCGGCGCGAGCAACGGCCCTCCCAGGGCCAGCAACAGGAACCAGGCCAGTGATGCCGCGACCGCACCGCTACCGAAAATCCAGCGTTGTTCGAGAGGATATTGACCGCCGATGCTGCCGATCAGGACCAGGGTATCGAGATAAGCATGGGGATTGAGGAAGGTCACCGCCAGGGTCCCCAGAAGCAATTCGCGCAATCCCGGCAGGGCGTCATGGTCAGGCTCCAGGGCGGCGCCCCGCAAGGCCGAGCGCAGGGCCGCGGCACCATACACAATCAGAAACAACGCCCCGCCCCAGGCGGCCCAGGCGGCCAGTCGCGGGCTGGAAGCCACGATGCTGCCGACCCCGGTCAGGCCGAGAGCAATCAGCAGAACATCGGCCGAAGCACAGATCAGGGCGATCAGCAACGGGCGATTGCGCCGCACGCTTTGCGACAGCACAAAGGCATTCTGCGCCCCGATCGCAATGATCAACCCGGCACTGAGACCGAACCCCTGAAAAAACAGACTCTGCATGTGGACCTCCCGCTCAATTCGAGAGGGAGCATAACGAAGGGCCGCCATCATGTAAAATTAATTGTTCTGAAACAATATAAGCAATGCTAATATCCAGGCATGCTTGATTATCGTCTTCTGGCGGCGCTTGCCGCAGTCGTTGAAACCGGCCGCTTTGACCTTGCCGCCCGGCAGTTGCTGATCACCCAGTCGGCCGTCTCGCAACGCATCAAACAGCTTGAGGAGCGCCTCGGACAGGTGCTGTTGATTCGCGACAATCCCCCTCGTCCGACCCCTGCCGGACGCCGGTTGCTGACGCATTTTCGCCAGGTGCGCCTGCTTGAAAACGAGTTGCCCGCCTCCCTGCTCGCAGAGGACACCGAGGCAACGACCAGCCTGCCGATCGGCATCAACGCCGATTCTCTGGCAACCTGGTTCTGGAAAGCGGTACGGCCTCTGCTGGACGAGCATGAACTGTTGTTCGATCTGCGTGTCGCGGACCAGGACGTCACCGAACGGTTGCTGCGCCAGGGAGAAGTGGTCGGCTGCATCAGCGCCACCTCCAAACCACCCCAGGGCTGCCGGGCCGGTTATCTCGGCACCATGGTCTACCGGCTCTGTGCCGCGCCATCCTTTCACCAACGCTGGTTTCCGACAGGGTTGACCCTGTCAGCAGCGGCACGCGCCCCCGTGGCCATCTACAACCGACAGGACGCGCTGCACCGTCGGCTGCTGGAACGCAGCTGCGGCCGCGCCCCGCGCCGCTGGCAGGCCCATTACATTCCCTCGCAGGAAGCTTATAACACCTTGATTGTGGATGGATACGCCTACGGTTGCATCCCCGAACAACAGTGCCGCCCGTTGCTCGACAACGGTGCGCTGGTCGATCTGGCGCCCCACGCCCCCGAACCGGTGCGGCTCTACTGGCACAGCTGGAATCTCAGATCCTCGCTGCTGCGGGAACTCGAACAGACCTTGCAACGCGGAGCCAAAATACTGTTGCTGCAGGAAGAACATCCTGAGGGTTGAAAGATCTTCCCGGCGGATCGGTTTTCCCGGGGATAACCGCCAACCTCGAATCACTCAGTCCCGCAGCAGGCGGATCACCGCTTCGGCCGTCGCCGCACTGGACGCCGGATTCTGACCGGTCACCAGCTTGTCGTCGACCTCGACATGGCTCGCCCAGAGTTCACCGGCGACAAAATCGGCTCCCTTGGCGCGCAATTCGGCTTCCAGCAGGAAGGGTACCGCATCCTCGAGTCCGACCGCCCGCTCTTCGGCATCGGTAAAGGCGGTCAGGGTCCGTCCGGCGACCAACGGCCTGCCGTCACTGAGGCTGACCTCGACCAGCGCGGCCGGTCCGTGACAGACGGCGGCAACAATGCGCCCGGCCTCGATCTGACTGTGCAGCAGGGCCTTGAGCACCGGATTCTCCGGCAGGTCGAACATGGCACCATGCCCCCCGGGCAGAAAGATGGCATCAAACTTGTGCAGTTGCAGCTCATCCAGGGAAGCGGTCTGCAGCAGAACATTCTCAGCCTCCCGCCAGGCGACGACCTTGTCCTCGTCCTCGATGCTGCGGGGGTCAATCGGCACGTTGCCGCCCAGCGGACTGGCAATGGAGACTTTCAGGCCGGCCTCGCGAAAAAGCTGCCAGGGGATGGCGAATTCCTCCAGCCAGAGCCCGGTCGGTTTACCGGGGGCGAGTTCATCGTGACTGGTGACAACCATCAGAACGGTTTTATTCAGAACTGGCATGATCCAACTCCTTTCCTCTTCCCTGGCCGGCAGGGTCTTTGTACCTGAATCTGTGAGTTCCTGTCGGAGGGAGAGTGCAAGTGTTTGGCCTGAATGCGGTTTTCAAAAATCTGAGGCGCACCCACAGGTTCGCCGGTGATTTTTGGGAAGCGCCGGCAGGTCAATGACTTGTGCTGTCCGTCAACAAGGGGCTCATTGATTTGGTATTTAAAGCATATCGCTTCCTCGCCGGGATACCAGTCTTCCCGAGGCCGATTCAACCCAGATCCACCGGCTGTTTTGCGGACCGAGGGTGGTGGGACGGGTGGAGATGCGAGGCGCCGCGCCGATTCGGGCGGAAACGCAGCCGAGCTACGTTGAGCACCGAATCGGTGAAGGCAACGAAGCGGATTCATCCGTAACGACACCCGAATCCCGAAATTGCCGGTGGATTTGGGTTCAGGCTGTGCATTCCTGACTTAAATTGATATGGTTAGGGCTATGAGTACCCTGATCAAACCCGACCTGCAGCAACCCCTGACCGACCCCGGCCTGCTGACCGATTTCCTGCGCCGCGGGGCCCGCCCCCCCGAGGAATGGGGGGTCGGCGCCGAAACCGAGAAACTGGTCATCGAAACGGCGACCGGTGAAGCCGCTTCCTGGTCCAGGGTCGGAAAGCTGCTGGAAGTCCTCGCCGCGGAGGGCGACTGGCAGCGGGTTCATGACAACGGCCAGCTGATCGCGCTGCTGGGGGAATATTCCTCCGTCACCCTGGAACCGGGCGGACAGATCGAACTTTCGGGTCGTTTCTGCCCCGACATCCACTGCTGTGAAGGCGACTTTATCGCCCACATCAGCAACATCGTCCGTGTCGCCGCACCGCTCGGCCTGACCTTTCTCGGTCTCGGCGTCCAGCCCTTCACGCCGCTGGAGAAGATCGACTGGCTGCCCAAGGCCCGCTACGGCATCATGGGCCCCTACATGGAACGCACCGGCGACATGGGCCAGCGGATGATGAAGCAGAGCGCCGGGCTGCAGGTCAACCTCGACTTCAAGGACGAGGAGGACGCGCTCTTCAAGCTGCGCCTCGGCCAGGCCCTCGCGCCGCTGCTCTACGCCCTGTTCGCCAACTCGCCGCTGCTTGACGGCAGACCGAGCGGCTTTCTCTCCACTCGCGGTGAAATCTGGCAACGCACCGACCCGGACCGCTGCGGCCTGGTCCCGAGCCTGTTCGAACCGGGTGCCGACCTGCAGACCTACACCGAATACGCCCTCGACGTGCCGATGTACTTCATCGTCCGCGACGGCCGCTACATCGACCTGACCGGCGAACGTTTCAGCTTCCGCCGTTTTCTGGCCGAAGGCTTCAGCGATGCGACGGCGACCCTCGGCGACTGGGACCTGCACCTCTCGACCCTGTTCCCCGAAGCGCGACTGCGACCGCAGGTCGAGGTCCGCACTGCCGACAGCCTGCCGCAGCACCTGACCCTCAGCGTCACTGCCCTGCTCAAGGGACTGTTCTACCACCGCGACGCGGGAGAACACCTGCTGAAGCTGATGTGGGGGGGCGATCTGGAACGCCTGCAGCAGAGTTATCGCGATTCCTGGCGCCTGGGACTGAAAACCCGCCACGGCCGCCATAGCCTGCATGACATCGCCCGGGAGGCGCTTGCCGCGGCACGCGAGGGACTGCGGCAGCAGCAGCGCCTCAACCATCGCGGCAGCGACGAAACCTGCTACCTCGACGACCTCGAACCGCTGGTTGCGAGCGGTGAAACCCTGGCCGACCAGCTGCTGGCCCGCTGGAGCGGTGACCGAACCAGGGATTTGGCGCTGCTCAAGGAACATTGCGCCTTCCACCTTTGACCGATACATGATTTCAGACACTTGCATAAGCTCACCTGCTGATCCCCCGAAAACCCGCGAAAAACTGCGCTTTGAGCCTTGAAATATTTTTCCGTTCCTGTTTGAATGGCGCCAATTCCCAGCCTGGAGGAGATAATGACGTCAACCCCCCTGAACCTTGACCTGGCCCGCCCGGCCGTCGATACCATCCGCCTGCTCGCCGCCGACATGGTCGAGAAGGCCAATTCCGGACATCCCGGAACGCCGATGGAAGCTGCTCCCATCGCTTACCTGCTGTTCGCCCGGCATATGCGCTACAACCCGAAAAATCCCGATTGGGCCGGCCGCGACCGCTTCATCCTTTCCTGCGGTCATGCCTCGGCCCTGCTCTATTCGATGCTCCATCTGACCGGCTACGAGCTGAGCCTGGAGGATCTGAAAAACTTCCGCCAGCTCGGCAGCCCGACCGCCGGGCATCCCGAATTCGGCCACGCGCCCGGCATCGAGACCACCACCGGCCCCCTGGGCCAGGGGATCTCGGTCGGCGTCGGCATGGCCATGGGCCAGCGCTTCCTGCAGAAAAAGGTGAGCGACAAACTGTTTGACAGCACCATCTACGGGCTCTGCTCCGACGGCGACCTGATGGAAGGGGTCGCCTCCGAGGCCGCCTCCCTGGCCGGCACCCTCAGGCTCGGCAACCTGGTCTATCTCTACCTCGACAACAAGATCACCATCGAGGGAGACACCCAGCTCGCTTTCACCGAGGAGGTCGCCACCCGCTACCTCAGCTACGGCTGGCAGGTGCAGCATGTCGAGGGAGAGAACCTCAAGGATCTCGACCAGGCGATCGCCCGGGCGAAGCACTCGCCGCGGCCGTCGCTGATCATCGCCCGCAGCCATATCGGCTTCGGCGCGCCGACCAAGCAGGACACCGCCGGCGCCCACGGCGCCCCGCTGGGCAGCGAGGAACTGGCCGGCGCCAAGACCTTCTTCGGCCGCAAACCGGAGGAGAGCTTCGTCATCCCGTCCGAGGTCAAGAAACACATGGAGGAGGCCGTCGCCCGCGGCGCCGAACAGGAAGCCGCCTGGCAGACCTCCTTCGAGACCGAGTTGAAGAACAACGAGGCCCTGCAGGCCTGGCAGCGGGCCGCCGCCGGGGAACTGCCCGAAGGCTGGGACGAACTGCCGGTCTTCGCCGCCGGGGAGAAACTCGCCACCCGCCAGGCGAGCGGCAAAGCCCTCAACGCCCTGGCGCAGAAACTCCCCTTCCTGCTCGGCGGTTCGGCCGACCTCGGTCCCTCGAACAACACCACCCTGCAGGGCGAGGACTCCTTCACCGCCTGCACCGTCGGCCGCAACATCCACTTCGGAGTCCGCGAGCACGCCATGGGTTCGATCCTCAACGGCCTGGCCCACACCCCCGGGCTGATCCCCTTCGGCGGCACCTTCGCCATCTTCGCCGACTACATGCGCCCGCCGATGCGCCTGGCGGCGATGATGGGGCTGCGGACCATCTACGTGCTGACCCATGACTCCATCGGTCTCGGCGAAGACGGTCCGACCCATCAGCCGATCGAGCAGCTCGCCAATCTGCGCGCGGTGCCCAACCTGACGGTGATCCGCCCCGGCGACGCCAACGAAACCGTCGAAGCCTGGAAGGCGGCCATCGCCAATACCAAGGGCCCGACGGCGCTGATCCTCTCCCGCCAGGGATGGGAGACCTTCGACCGCGACAAGCTCGCCCCGGCGGCCGAACTGCACAAGGGCGGCTATGTCCTCTCTGCCGAACAGGGTGAACTGCAGGCCATCATCATCGCCACCGGGTCCGAACTGCCCCTCGCCATGCAGGCCCAGGCCGAACTGCAGGCCGAAGGGATCGGCGTGCGGGTGGTCTCGCTGCCGAGCTGGGAACTGTTCGAACAGCAGGGACAGGACTACATCGACCAGGTGCTGCCGCCCGCATGCGCCTGCCGGGTGGCGGTCGAAGCCGGCTCCACCTTCGGCTGGGAGCGTTACGTCGGCCGCGGCAAGGTGGTCGGCATGACCGGCTTCGGCGCCAGCGGCCCGGCCGGCGAACTGTTCAAACATTTCGGCATCACCGCCGAAAAGGTCGCCGCAGCGGTCAGGGAACAGCTCTGACCCGTCAGTCGGCTCCACTTTCAGGCTTCAAAAACAGAACGGGTAGCCGAAACCGGCTGCCCGTTCTGTTTATCACCTGCATCATGATACACCTTCATGGGATTCGTCATCCCACGGCGTCTCATCGACGCTAAGCCGGCCCGCTCCATGCACGCCGCCATCCGTAACTGTTTTTTTGTGGAAGGGCCAATTTGTAACTGTTTTTCAAGATCCAAACGCGTTTTTTTTCGATCTCTGCCGTTTCAACCGATCAACAATTTTTCTGCAAACCCCTCCCTTGTTGCGGAGTCCAGATGCGGATCAACAGAAAACTCTGGAGCCTGCTCCCCCTGGAGCAGATTGACCCGGGAGCCCGACAGCAGATTTTTGACTGTCTCCGGGATGACCGCGTTCTGCAGATGGCGGTGATGCCGGATGTCCATACCGGCTACGACCTGCCGATCGGCGGGGTTGTCCTGGTCGAGGGGCATGTCTCGCCCGGCTATGTCGGCTACGATATCGGCTGCGGCATGTGCGCAGTCAACACCGGCATCCCGGCCGCGGACCTGCTGCCGGACCAGGCTGCCGGGAAGGACCTTTTCACCCGCATCATGCAACAGATCCCGACGGGACTGGGCGGCCATCACCGCTCTGATCCATACCCGCCGTTTGTTTCAGCCGGCGAAGACAAGGCCCTGACCACCAAAGTCAACCGCAGCGTCAAGGGGCAGCTGGGAAGCCTCGGCAGCGGCAATCATTTTATCGAAATCTCCGCGGACCGGCAGGGGCGGTGCTGGATCACAGTCCATTCCGGATCGCGCAATGCAGGGCATTCGGTTGCCGGCTACTACATGGCTCAGGCCAGGCGAATCGGGGACCGCTTTCTTTCGCTTCATTCGGAGATTGGACAAGCCTACTTGCGAGACATGATCTACTGCCAGAACTTCGCCCTGGCCAACCGGTTGAAGATTGTCGAAGGCGTGTTGCGGATCATGGGATTTTCCGCTGCCGACATCGGCCGCCTGACAACCGAAAACCTGATCAATGAAAACCACAACCATGCCGAATTGCAGGACGGCAATCTGGTGCTGCATCGCAAGGGGGCGACCCCGGCAACTGACGGTCAGAAAGGCATCATCCCTGCCAATATGCGTGACGGCATCTATGTCACGGTGGGACTTGGCAACCGGGACTATCTCCAGTCGGCCTCGCACGGTGCCGGCCGGGTCATGAGCCGTTCGGAAGGCAGGCGTCGGGTCAAACTGGATAACTTTCGTGAGTCAATGAAGGGGATCATCGCCAGGGTGGACAAGGCGACTCTGGACGAATCGCCTTTTGTCTACAAGGAGATCGGCTCTGTCCTGGCGGCCCAGGAGGGTGTGGTGATCGAAGTGATCAACCACCTGCGCCCGCTGGTGAACATCAAGGGGGCATAACAAAAGACGCGAGCATGAGGGGACAGTCCAGCTTTACTGCCTTAACAGCCTTTCAAGCCAGTCTTCCATGACGGCGATTGTAAGACACGGGTTGCCACTTAAATGGCATTATGCCCCTGAAATATTAAGATATTGCGTTCTTGCAAATCCCAAAAGCACGACATATAAATCCCAATCACACGAACAGAGGTGGATTTCGTTATCGAGAATGCCATGGGAGAATTGATCGGAGTGGAAGTGAAAGCCGCCGCTACCGTCCAGGGTCGGGATCTGCGTGGACTGAAACGTCTGGCCAATGTTGCCGGAAAACAGTTTCGACTGGGGGTCATCCTGTATGATGGCACCGAAACCCTGCCCCTTGGTGACCGTCTCTGGGCGGCCCCGCTGTCATCGTTATGGGGCGGATAGGAATATAAGGGCAAGCCATGGTGGATTACAGGCGCTTATGGCAAACTTGCCATCTTGCAATCCTGACCCTATAGGTTTTCCCAGAATTTAATGCGGAATTTCAAATACAATAATGCACGTCCTCTATTGGCCTGATGGGAATTCAATCTTGAAAATTTGCTGAATATAACATAGTATGTCGAAAAACCTTCGACATACTATGCAAAATAAAACGGTTTCTTCTTGACCATGAGCGAAAATCTGCGCCAGTCCATCCCTTTTGAGGAATTCGACTACCAGGCCCTTATGGGCGCCCTGGCCGACTATGCCTGTCCCCGGGACAAGGTGACCGAGCTGCTGGCCAAGGGGGACATCATCCGGGTCAAGAAGGGACTGTACATCTTCGGGGAGAAATGGCGCCGCAGGCCCTACTCGCGGGAGATTCTCGCCAATCTGCTCTACGGTCCCTCCTGCGTCTCTCTCGACTATGCACTGCACTACCATGGCCTGATCCCCGAGCGGGTCGAGGCTGTCACCTCGGTGACCCCAAAGCGCGCCTCGCGTTTTACCACCCCCGTTGGCCTCTTTTTCTACAGTTGCGTCCCGGAGGCCGGCTTCGCCCTTGGCATCGGCCGGGTAGAACTCGAAGACGGTCGGGCCTTCCTGATCGCCGTTCCGGAAAAGGCCCTGGCGGACAAGCTCCGCAAGGAGCGGGGCCTGGGGCTGAGAACCCAGAGGGAGTGCCTAGAGTACCTGGTGGAGAATTTGCGGATCGAAGAGGCGGCGCTACGGGAAATGAGCGCCGACTTGCTCGATGAACTTTCTCGGGCCTGTCGCTCGCCGCGGATTGCCCTGCTGGCCAGGCTGGTACGACGTCTGGCACGGAAAAAAGGCTAGTCATGCGTGAACTTGTCGCCCAGATGTTTGCCAAATACGACTGCCAGCGGGTTGAGGATGCCTCCCGGGCACTGCGGGAAATCCTCCAGGAACTGGCCCTGCTCGGCCTGTGGCGGGCCAAGTTCTTTGAGAGGGCCGCTTTTTACGGTGGGACCGCCTTGCGCATTCTGTATGGGTTGGACCGTTTTTCCGAAGACCTCGATTTTTCCCTTTTGCGGCCCATGCCTGATTTCAGCCTGGGGCGCTACAGCCAGGCGCTGGAGCGTGAACTGGCGGCCTTTGGTTTCGAGGTGCGGGTGGAACAGAAGGGGAAGGCCGTCGCGACGGCAGTACAGTCGGCCTTTTTGAAGGCCGACACCGCCAATGAACTGCTGGTCATTCAGGCCGGCGAGCCCATCCGCCGCCAGATTCCGGCCGGCCAGGTTACCCGAATCAAAATCGAGGTTGACACCGCACCGCCGCCGGGCTTTGCCACGGAAAACAAGTTCTTGCTGCAGCCGATCCCCTTCAGTGTTCGCAGTTACCGTCTGCCCGACCTGTTCGCCGGAAAGATGCACGCCGTACTCTGTCGGCGCTGGAAAAACCGTGTGAAGGGCCGCGACTGGTACGACCTGATCTGGTATTGTGCCCACCATCCGGAACTGCATCTGGCCCATCTGGAGCAGCGGATGCGTCAGAGCGGCCACTGGAACGGGACGGCAAGCCTCAGCCCCGATTCGTTCCATGATCTGCTTGCCGGGAGCATCGGTCGGCTTGATGTCGATCAAGCCCGCAGGGAGGTTCTGCCGTTTGTCCGAAACCCGGAAGCACTGGCCGTCTGGTCACGGGAGTTTTTTCTCGACGTGGTGAGGCGGATCAGGTTCGTCTGAATAACGGTGACGGGAAGGGGACGCTCCTGCCTTATTGCCTTAGCAACCTTTCAAGCCAGCCCCTGGCCTCTTTGTCCGCCTGAATCAACAATTCACCCCTTTGCGCCGCACGACTGACAGAAGATGAGCCCATCTTGAGGATTTTGCCGACCGCTGCCCCCGAATAATTGAACTGGCGCACTGCGCAGTAACAGAAAAGAGCGCGAGCCTTTGATACCGGCCCTCCCCGAGCCCTGCGCCGCAGACCGGCGGTCGGCAATTTGCAGTAAGCCTCGATTTCGGTCTGCAATGTGTCCAGGTCCAGCAAGAGAGAGGGGGCTTGGTCAAGCAGTCCCTGTTTGCGAAGTGCTGCCACAAAGTCTCCACTGCCGAGTACACGCTCATCAAAATCCTGCAGATCTTCGCTGGCGGTTTGCAGGGCCAGGCTGCGGCGCAGGCCGCCGCCCACGAGTTCAGGCCGCTTGCCCTGGTCAACACCATCCTCGATAAATTGACGATAGTTTTTTTGTGCCGTCTTCTTCCGTTTTGAAAAGAGGGGCAAAACCCTGTCCCCAGGGAGTCCGATGGTTCTGCCATGCCCGAGCAGTTCCGCATGACCGCACCACGGAAAGCGATCCAGCTCGTCCAGCTCTTTGACCAGATTGGCCCGCAGGGGGTTGAGATGGATGTAGCGGATCAGTTCGAGCAGATAAGTCTCCTCTTCGCAGACAAACGATTTGTACCGATTCTGGAAAAGATGGCCGCTGCGTCCATGACGGCGATTGAAAGAGACGGCATAACCGGTCAGCAGCCGGCGCATGAAGTGCGACAGTGTGGTTCTGCGGGGACAAAGCAGCAAATGGAAATGATTGGGAATCAACGCCCAGGCCAGGCATTCAGTCTCTGTTTCAGCAAGCAGGGATTGCAGTCGATCCACAAAGTTGCGCCGATCTTCATCATCGCGAAAGATGGTGCTACGCTCGATGCCGCGGACAATGACGTGCTGCAGCAGGTCAGGAATGTCGATACGGGGTTGTCTCGGCATGGTGGGAGTTTAGCGAGGGGATGGCGTTAATGCAATAATGCAGGTACGTCCCCTATTGGTTAAGTTCTTTGAGAGGGCCGCTTTTTACGGTGGGACCGCCTTGCGCATTCTGTATGGGTTGGACCGTTTTTCCGAAGACCTCGATTTTTCCCTTTTGCGGCCCATGCCTGATTTCAGCCTGGGGCGCTACAGCCAGGCGCTGGAGCGTGAACTGGCGGCCTTTGGTTTCGAGGTGCGGGTGGAACAGAAGGGGAAGGCCGTCGCGACGGCAGTACAGTCGGCCTTTTTGAAGGCCGACACCGCCAATGAACTGCTGGTCATTCAGGCCGGCGAGCCCATCCGCCGCCAGATTCCGGCCGGCCAGGTTACCCGAATCAAAATCGAGGTTGACACCGCACCGCCGCCGGGCTTTGCCACGGAAAACAAGTTCTTGCTGCAGCCGATCCCCTTCAGTGTTCGCAGTTACCGTCTGCCCGACCTGTTCGCCGGAAAGATGCACGCCGTACTCTGTCGGCGCTGGAAAAACCGTGTGAAGGGCCGCGACTGGTACGACCTGATCTGGTATTGTGCCCACCATCCGGAACTGCATCTGGCCCATCTGGAGCAGCGGATGCGTCAGAGCGGCCACTGGAACGGGACGGCAAGCCTCAGCCCCGATTCGTTCCATGATCTGCTTGCCGGGAGCATCGGTCGGCTTGATGTCGATCAAGCCCGCAGGGAGGTTCTGCCGTTTGTCCGAAACCCGGAAGCACTGGCCGTCTGGTCACGGGAGTTTTTTCTCGACGTGGTGAGGCGGATCAGGTTCGTCTGAATGACGGTGATGGGGAGGGGACGCTCCGGTGGATTCAAATTGCAAGTGCACCACGAGCGACAGTTCTCATTCAACAAATAAATAATGTCCATCAAGCTCGCCAGGCGCTTATGGCAAACTTTCCATCTTGCAATCCTGACCCCGTAGGCTTCTGACCCCGTAGGCTTCAATGCAGGTACGTCCCCTATGGTCCTTGCGCTCTGGAAAATCCTAATCACACGACACATAAATCCCAATCACACGAACAGATACTCCCGAATACCGGTTGACACAATCCCAATCGCACGCTAGAATTCCGGCTATGATTCAAACAAAGTCTCTCTACCCTCGCCTTCTTGAAAAACAAATTGACGACGCATTGGCAGACACCCCGGTGGTTCTGGTAGCCGGACCGCGTCAGGCGGGAAAAACGACACTGGTGCGGCAACTGGCTTCAAGGGAGATGCGCTACCTGACGCTGGATGACCAGCTGACCTTGCTGGCCGCACAGGAAGATCCAACAGGTCTTGTCAGAAACCTGGCCCGCGCGATCATCGATGAAATTCAACGCGCCCCACAATTGCTGCTCGCCATAAAAAAAGCGGTTGATGAAGACCGACGCCCCGGCCGCTTTCTGCTGACGGGTTCGACCAATCTGATGACCTTGCCGACCGTTGCCGATTCGCTCGCCGGTCGCATGGAGACCCTGACCCTGTTGCCATTGTCGCAAAATGAAATTCACGGCGGCAGCACAAACTGGATCGAGCGTGCCTATGAGGGACGGATTCCAGACGTAAAACAGGTTTTTCTGGGCGAGAAGCTGGATCAAATTGTCCTTCAGGGAGGCTATCCGGAAGCGATTTCCCGCGCCACACCGCGCCGCCGGGTGGCATGGCACCGCCAATATATCGATGCCATTATCCAGCGCGACGTGCGGGAGGTGGCGGATATCGACAAGCTGGACCTGCTGCCCAGGTTTGTGCAGGCATTGGCCCAGGTTTCCGGACAACTGTGCAATTATTCCCGGGTGGCCGGACAGGTGGGACTGGATCACAAGACGGCCGCCCGCTACCTTGGTGTCCTGGAACAACTGTTCCTGCTTCGCCGGATCGAACCCTGGGCTCATAACCGTCTGAAACGCATGGTCAAAACGCCCAAAGTGCAGTTCCTCGATTCCGGCCTGCTGGCTGCACTGGCGGACATAACTCCCGGACGAATTCACCAGGACCGTGCTTGTTTCGGCACCATTCTGGAAACTTTTGTTTTCAGCGAACTGCTGAAACATTCCATGACCGCGAACAGCACATATCGCCTGCTGTATTACCGGGACCACGATCAATACGAGGTGGATTTCGTTATCGAGAATGCCATGGGAGAACTGATCGGAGTAGAAGTGAAAGCCGCCGCTACCGTCCAGGGTCGGGATCTGCGTGGACTGAAACGTCTGGCCAATGTTGCCGGAAAACAGTTTCGCCTGGGGGTCATCCTGTATGATGGCACCGAAACCCTGCCCCTTGGTGACCGTCTCTGGGCGGCCCCGCTGTCATCGTTATGGGGCGGATAGGATTATAAGGGCAAGCCATGGTGGATTACGGGCGCTTATGGAAAACTTGCCATCTTGCAATCCTGACCCCGTAGGCTTTTCTAGGCTTCGTAGGCTTTTCTACGCCTCGGACATCTCCCGGACAATGAATCGCGTAAATTCCAGAATGTTCCCCTTGGCAGAGGCCTCTTCCAGAGAGTCCATATAGCGGGTTCGGCTGGTCATGCGGATGACGGTCCACGGATACCCCCCGGAGGCGAGCATCGTATTCATCAGAAAGCGCCCGAGCCGCCCGTTTCCATCCATGTACGGGTGGACAAAAACAAAAAGAAAATGCCCGAGCACTGCCCTGACACCGGGGTGGGGCTCTGCGGAAAGGAGCCGGAACAAAGCTTCCATGCAATCCAGAACGGAGGCCGGGGGAAGAGGCACATGTTGGGAGCCTCTGATATACACCGGCTGGTTCCGGTATCCGGCCAGTTCGGAAGGTTTCAAAATCCCTGCCTGGACTGAAGGGGAAAACATCTGCGCGTACCATCTCTGGTGGTCGATTGAGACAACATCCCCCGCCTTCCCCCCGGCAAGAATCTGCCTGATGCTCTCTTGAACCGCCTTGAAGGCGAGGTCGTATCCTTTTGCGGCCAGGGCATTTCCATGGAGCCGGTCATGTTCATCCCCGTCGGGGTTCCAGTCTCCCTTGCGCACCTGCTCAATCAGTGCAGGCGTTACCTGGTATCCCTCGATGGACAATGAGTTGTAGGCATCACTGGAATATCTCTCTTCAATCTGCAGCAGGTATGCCCGATGATCCTCGGGGATTCCGGGAGGAACAGGGAAATTTTCCACCACAGTTTCCCGCATCGACTCCCACATGAATTCCATCCTGCCGATGTAGGGAGACAGAATCCTTTTCCCTCCGGCGAGAAAAGAGATCTTTTTCTCAAAGGGATTGACCGCTTTGACCGGGTAGCCTCCCGCTTCCATGCTGCTGACAATCTGGTCTGCGAATGGGTCAAAGCCGAGAACCTGGTAGGCTCCGGCCAGTCGCGAAGCAGCTGCAAGGTTGCCGTTGTCGAGCAGGATTCTCAAAAGGCCCGAAACATCACCAACCATGCGCAGGGCAAGTTCAGCGGTGGTCGAATTTTGCTTGAAGAAGGATGGTGACGCCTTGCACAGGGCCATTGGCAGGTCCATGACCCATAGACCGTTGATGCGGGTCCTGTCGGCGGGGAAGTTTTTCCGGTCGGTGTAGATCAGCAACGAAGTGTCAAAGGGCAGATTCAGCTTTTGTGTCCCCTTGGCCTTGACGATAACAACCAGCTGGCCAGGGACAACGGTTGACCCGGTATGGAGCAACAGCGACGACTCGGACGACAGACAGTAATCGTCACCAAAACGTTCATCAAGATAGGTTGCGACGAATGTCCAGTAGGAGGCGAACCAGGGTGTACTGCTGCCATCATTCACTGACGGGCGGGTAATGACATACCAGCCCTTGACGACCTCCATGAGGTAGCCGTTTTGAACAAGCCTTTCTCGATGCACCCTGCTGATCTGTGCCGAGCGGATGACGCTTTTGGGTTCGAGCTGCCTGAGCACCTCCAATGAGGTTGCCAACTTCTCTCTGGGAGTCGCCATGAATTTTCCTGCCAGGAATTACTTTGTTTTTGTGTGCCACAGCAACTATGTTTTTATGTCATGACAATACTTTGTTTTCATGCCTCCAGTCAACTTTGTTTTTGTGAATCACGCCACATCCGCAATCTGGGAACATAATGGCCCCGCTGTCATCGTTATGGGGCGGATAGAATTATAAGGGCAAGCCATGGTGGATTACAGGCGCTTATGGCAAACTTGCCATCTTGCAATCCTGACACCATAGGTTTTGCTGAACTGGGCCTGCTTTTGCCACCGCCGGACACGATTGGCGTAGGTTGCACCAATGCCCGGGATCTTGCGCAAGGTTTTCAGGTGGAGCCGCGCCAGCTTCCGCAAGTCGTTGGTATAGGTGAGCAACTGAAGAAACCAGACATTGCAGGCATCGCCTGTCAGGGCCAGCAGGCTGGGGCAAACGGCCTGCAGGTCAGCCTGAAGATTGTTCGACACCCGCACCCGCTCGTTGATCAATCTCCGGCGACGACGGCTCAGCCTTTTAAGAATCTGGTTCTCCCGAGGTGATTCGGCGACCACTTGCAGGACATCTTTCGCGGTGGGGAGATGGTCTTTGATTTGAAAGAGTTCCAACCCACGGCGTGCATCGATCGCATCGGTTTTGGCAGCGCCAGGGAAGACCTCTTTAAACCTGGCCAGCTTCAGGTTGTTGATGTTGTTCAGTTGCCAACCCCGCGCCAGCACCATGGAATCCAGGGGCCGGGCGTAACCATTGTGCCCTTCCATGGCCACCCGTACAGGGCACTGGTAATGCTGCTCAAGTTGCTCAAGCCTAGTGAAGAAGGTTCGAAAGCCGTCCGGGTGATGGCGGATGCTAAATTCAGCAATCATTTCACCCGTCGACAATCCCACCGCAACCTGATGAGACTTGCAGCCGACATCGACACAAACACGGATATCCAGAGGGGTGGGAGAAAACATAAAAGGCTCCTTTCGGTAGAACAATCACCAAGAGCATCATCCTTGGGTCACGTCTACTTCCAGAGCCACAAGTTCGGCATCATCCCGGTTGACCCGCCAGACGATGCAAAGGACGGGGGGCGGCATTTCAGGCTGAAGTGAGCCTGAAGGAACAGGCCACTGACCCCATGAGCCACACCCCCCCGTCAGAGAAAGGTTACCAAATCCAGGGGGCCCCGCCATCTGCTAATTTCGATGGTAGACACCAATGGTTTTTCTTGTGTATGGCATTGTTATATCAGGGCGCATCCGCTTTACCTTGAACAATGTTTAACGCACTACGGTATATGAAGGGGACCCAATATGATGGTTCATCTTTTGACCCCCTCGCTTCGAAGAAGCCAATCTCTGTGAGTCGTTGCGCAATAGTGCGAGTTTTTTCTTCAGCCGTTCCCCATATTCCTGAAAGCGTGCCTAGCGTCTGTTCTGCCTTTTCCCCATTCAATTTGACCAAAAAATCACGCATATTTGGATATTCTGCCAATAGCGTTTGCTCGAAACGAACCTTTGAAACAGTAGGCAGTGCTTCTTTGAATGACGACCTGTCAAACAGCTGATCATCAACAGGTTCATCACTACCTCTTTCTAATTTTTTAATCTGTATTTCTTTGGTTATTTCAAGAAGATGGATAACTTCACGAGGTACACTATTCCCTGAAGAATCTGTTGTTCGTGAAAGTATCCAGTTGAACGTGTCAGGGTTCTTTCCCGTATCTACCTGACGCGGCGCTAAACGGTAAAACAACTCTTCCTGTTTTGCATAATCTGCCTTGATTTCTTCTGGATTGATGCCGGTATACTCAACTAATGCCTCGTTGCTCAATAATCTGAGCATTACAAGGTTCAGCAAACTTTCCTCATTCCATCGTATGTGGACGGCCTTTGTAATGTGACTGGCTTCGGTGAATCCACCGGATGTTATCCTCTGCCAGATATCGTCACGAACGAATATCTTTAACCTCACCCTATCGTATGCCTTTATGTCGTTATAGGCTCTAAAAAGAGCACGAAGTGCATTTCTTTCTAATTCTAATGAGTCAGCAAATGCGACATCAAGTCGATCAAATAATAGCCAGACGTTTAGATCTTCTTTATCCAATGCTTGGTTGGCAACCTCAAATAATTCCTCTACCGGAATATCTCCCAAATTTTGTTCTTCAGATTTTTCGGAAAATTCGGTTTTTCTTGTAAAGGTGGGAGTTCCCGTTGTGGAGTCTATCGTCAACGCATATTCAATTGCTTTGGTATCTCTTTCTAACCAGCCCCGAAAATATCTTGTAACAGCCCGAAATAGCACCGACAATGAATCAGCGGCAGGAAGTAGGCCAACCTTTTCGAGAGCGCCAATTAAAGAATGAGAGTATTCATTTGTTACTTTATACTCGCGAAGAGCTTTTGCAATGATGCTAAGGCTATATATTTTCCAGAGGTAAACAAAAGATAATTCGGATGGCGGAGGATCTGCGACTATCGTTCGGAATACAGTAGCACCACGCACATTTTCTGCTGACGCCAGAAGCACACCGCGATCAAATAGCTCTCCGTCCTTTTTGTTTAAAAGCGTGTAAAGTGCACTTTTCCCAGAACCTTTTGGTCCGTATACGACGTCTATTTTTCCATCGATCATCTGGTGCCACTGATCGGTTTCGACAAAATAGCGCTCTAAATGATCTGATTCCTCTTCAGCTACACGCTCGCCAATTTCCATTTTCTTCAGTGCTTCTAACTTTCGTGTCATTCCTCAGTTCCTAGTAGTGGCTAATTCGCGGAATCTTTTTAATATAACGAGCCCGTAGAAAAACCCTCCCACAAGAGCAATCCCCGAGCCTGTTTGAGTTTTTTCTTTTCCGAAACCGCCCGTCCAGATGTGTCCTGTTCAGGCGATAGACTTCCTCTCAGTACAGCTTGTTGAAAATATCGGCCGATTTGACTCCTTTTTTCCTGACAAATCGTTCCGAATCGATGAATTCTGGTCATGGTGTGCAGCATGGTCATCACCTGTCACTGCCCGTTGACCTTCTTCTTGCCCCGCAGACTGAATCGCTTGATGCCGATGGCGTCGGCGATGTGGCCAACCTTGATGTGGACCTGCCGCATATCGGACAAAACGGAATGTCTTACAAACAAACCTACAACAACAGGTGTAACTATCGGAAAACAAAAGGAAAGGAGACGACGGTTGGCGGATCGATCCGGATGGTGCTTGGATATCCCCCTCCCTGGATACCTCGACTGGCGTAGAAAGCTGTTTGTCAGAGTAGAAAAAATCTCAGAGACTGTCAATCTTCCATTTGTCCGGAATCATGGTGTTTTTACAATGCAATGCGACATGAAAAGGCCTCCAGGTGACCAACCCGTCACCACAACCACTCCCTCACGCCCCGCACTCACGGCGGATGAACTCACGCAGCTGATCCTGATCTCCGCTGCTCAGATCTGAAAACTGCACCCCCAGCCCGGCCGGCAGGTTCGGCTTGATGCGGCTGCCGGCGGCGTTGACCCAGGCCACCCGGCCCTGGCAGGACACCGGCTGGTCCGCTCCCGGCACCAGGAACTCCAGGCTGAGCGGCGCTTCGACCGGCAGCACCTGTTCCGTCTCCAGGAACAGGCCGCCGACACTCAGGTTGAGGGTGTAATCGTGCAGCCGGCGGGTCTCACCCGGACCGTAGCGGACCAGCAGCCGGGTTTCGACCCGCGGCGTGGCCCGGTCGGTGATGGCCAGAAAACGGCGCGCCGTCGCCAGCAGATCCTCGCGCCGAAACGGCTTGTGCAGCAGGGCGTCGCAACCGGCCGCCCGGCAGCGCTGTTCCTCGTCGGCCCGGCCCCGCCCGGCCGCCAGCACCACCGGCACATTGCCGAGCAGCGGGTCGGTCTTGATCTCCCGGCAGGCGGCGGCACCATCCATCTCCGGCATCTGCAGGTCCATGATCACCAGGTCCGGGCGCACCGCGCGCATCACCTTGAGGGCCTCCCGGCCGTTGGCGGCAACCGTCAGTTGCAGGTTTTCCCGGTTGAGAAAGCTTTTCGCCATCTCCAGGAACAACCTGACATCATCGACCAGCAGAACCTTTTTTCGTTTCACGCCTCGCCTCCGCAACAGATTGACCCTGCATTGAGAGCAAGTTCCGCGCCAGCCCGGGGCGGGATGGATAATCAGCCACTTCGCCGCCGGCGGCGCACGTCAACTCTGAACCGGATGTCAATCCGGTGACAAGAATACCTCGAGGCACCGGGATTTCACCGCCCGGGAAGAAACGACCGACTGAACGGGCAGGATAATTTTCTTGGTTTCCACCCACCCGCGGCGATATAAATGGAGAGATAGTGAATTTCGCATCAAGGAGCAGGAACATGGACCAGGACCTCAAGGAGCAACTGCAGCGCGTCCTCAGCGCCGTTGAACAGATTCTGCCGAAACCGGTGCCGCCGATCGACTGGCAGCGGACCTATGCCGCCAACTGGCGCCGCCACTCCCTGGCCGGCTACCTTGAAGCGCGTGACGCCCTCGACCCGATCCAGCTCGACCATCTACTCGGCATCGAAACGGAAAAACGCATCGTCGAGGAGAATACCCAGCAGTTTCTCGCCGGCATGCCGGCCAACAACATCCTGCTCTGGGGCACCCGCGGCACCGGCAAGTCATCGCTGATCCGCGCCATCCTCAACGCCTACGCCGACCAGGGGCTGCGCATCATCCAGATCGACAAGGACGATCTGCTGAGCCTGCCGGACATCTTCCAGCAGATCCGCGACCTCCCCTACCGGTTCATCATCTTCTGCGACGACCTCTCCTTCGAACCGGGCGAAAAGACCTACAAGATGCTCAAGAGCGCCCTCGACGGCTCAGTCTACGCCGCACCCGACAACGTACTGATCTACGTCACCTCCAACCGCCGCCACCTGCTGCCGGAGTACGAGACCGACAACCTCGGCGCCAAGATGGTCAACAACGAGATCCACCACGGCGAAGGGGTCGAGGAGAAGATCTCCCTCTCCGACCGCTTCGGCCTCTGGGTCGCCTTCCACGCCTTCTCGCAGGACCACTACCTGACCGTGGTGCGCCAGTGCATCGCCCTGCAGGCGGCCCATCACCAGGTCGACATCGAATGGACCGCCGAAACCGAAAACGCCGCCATCGCCTGGTCGCACGAAAAGAGCAAGCGCTGCGGCCGCACTGCCTACCAGTTTTCCAAGTACTGGGTCGGCCGGCAGATGCTGGCCCGGCAGCGCACCCGCCCGGCGGCGAACGCCGATTGATCGGAACAGGCAACGCGGGTTCCCTCCGTTCGGCAGACGTTTCGGGGCCGGGACGAAAACTCGGCTGCGCCTCAGA
>NZ_NAAD01000032.1 GCF_002093115.1 Geothermobacter hydrogeniphilus
CGGCTATGCAGCGGAAAGCGCGCCTTGTCGACACGGAAAATCCCGGCGCAATATTGCGAAATTCTATGAGTTACAGGGTACTAGGCCGCCTTTCCGCACTGTTCGTGGTATGCTGAAAAGGTCTCCCTCGGAGGTGCGTATGGACTTTCCCGAACTGCCCATGCCGGTACTGTTTCTCATCTTCCTCTGGTTGTTTCTGCTGATCGGCTTTGTTCCGCTCTGGAAAAAGGCGCGGGCAAAGATGCGTCAACTTCGTAAGGAACGTGGCGCGGCGGCGGGACTGCCGGAGGATCACTGGCACACCGAACAGAATGATCCCGCCCTTTCCGTGTCCGGCGGCCTGAGTGACTACGAAGCCCTGGTTCTCAGGAAGCTGGCGCAGACGGGTGGGAAGGGTCTGTCGCGCAGACAGTTGCGCGCCGAGCTGTTTATGGAGCAGAGCATTTTCGCAGCAACTCTTGAATCCCTGAACCGGCGCGGCATGATCAGCATCGGCCTGACCATCTGGCGCGGCGTGCGTTTTCAGTTGACCCGCAGGGGATTTGACTACGCCGTTGCCCAGGGGTTTGTTCCCATCCTGCGCAGCTGAACACATTCAGGAATCCTGTCCTTCTCCTGTCGGTATGCTTTTTCGGATAAAATATCCAAAAATGGGTAAAATAACGGTTCGCATGACTCGGTTTACATGCGGAACCTTCCTGATTCCGGCAGGTTGAGAGTTGTGGCCGGATGGCATTGTCGTTGCTCTTGTCATGAATGGCCTGACCATCCGTGCCATCCACGTCGAAGGAGTAAGCATCATGTCGCACGTCGAAACGATTGTCTCCCCGCAGCGCAAGCCGGCCGCCGAGGGAAATTTCTATCCCGATAACGGCAATCCGATCGGGCCGGGGATGAACCCGCGCATCCAGCGGCTGCGCAAGCTCTCGGTCGAGACCGAGCCGAGTCTGTCGATCGAGCGGGCGCTGCACGAGACCGCTTTCTACAAGGAGAACTATGGCAAATACGCGATACCGGTGCTGCGGGCGCTCAATTTTCTCGATCACTGTCAAAAGAAGACCATCTATATCGGCGACGATGAGCTGATCGTCGGTGAGCGCGGGCCGAAACCGAAAGCGGTACCGACCTTTCCCGAGCTGACCTGCCACAGCGTCGAAGACTTCCAGATCCTGCGCAGCCGCGAGCAGCAGCGCTACACCATCAGCGATGAGGATATTGAAACCTATGCCCGCGAGGTGATTCCCTACTGGCAGGGCCGCACGGTGCGGGAGCGGATTTTCAGCCATGTGCCGGATGAGTGGCGGGCCGCCTACCAGGCCGGGCTGTTCACCGAGTTCATGGAACAGCGCGCGCCGGGGCATACGGCGCTGGACGGCACCATCTACCAGTGCGGGATGCTCGATTTCAAGCGGCGCATCGCCGAGCGGATCGTCGCCCTCGATTTTCTGCACGATCCCGAGGCGACCGACAAGCTGGAGGAACTGAAGGCGATGGAGATCTCCTGCGACGCGGTGATCCTGTTCGCTGAACGACATGCCGAACGGGCCGAGCAGATGGCGGAGGAAGAGGTTGATCCGCAGCGTGCCGCCGAACTGCGCGAAATCGCCCGCGTCTGCCGCAAGGTGCCGGCGCACAAGCCCGACAGCTTCCACGAGGCGATCCAGATGTACTGGTTCGTGCATCTCGGCACCATTACCGAGCTGAACGGCTGGGACGCCATGAATCCCGGTCATTTCGATCAGCACCTGGCGCCCTTCTACGCGAGGGAGATCGCCGCAGGAACCCTGACCCGCGAGCAGGCCAAGGAGCTGCTGTGCTGTTTCTGGATCAAGGTCAACAATCATCCGGCGCCGCCCAAGGTCGGCATCACCGCCCGCGAGAGCGGTACCTATAACGATTTCACCAATCTCAACATCGGCGGCATCACCGCTGACGGCAGGGACGGTGTCAGCGAGGTTTCCTACATCATGCTGGAGATCATCGAGGAGCTGCATATTCTGCAGCCGGGCAACGCGGTGCATGTCAGCCGGGTGACTCCGGATCGTTTCCTGGAAGCGGCCTGCCGGGTGATCCGTCAGGGGCACGGCTATCCCTCGGTCTTCAACCCCGACATCTACGTGGTCGAACTGCTGCGCCAGGGGAAATCGCTCAGGGATGCCCGCGAGGGAGGCTGCAGCGGCTGCATCGAGGTCGGCGCCTTCGGCAAGGAGGCCTTTATCCTCACCGGTTACCTGAACGTGCCGAAGATTCTCGAAATCACCCTCAACAACGGCGTCGATCCCCTGACCGGCAAACGGGTCGGCATCGAGACCGGCGATCCGCGGGACTTCGAGAGCTATGAGGATCTCTACGCCGCCTTCGTCAGGCAGCTGAACCATATTGTCGACCTGAAGATCCGGGTCAGCAACTACATCGACCGGATGTTCGCCAGGTACGCCCCGGCGCCCTTCCTTTCGGTGGTGATCGCCGACTGCATCGACAAGGGGCGCGACTACTACGGCGCCGGCCCGCGCTACAACACCAACTACATCCAGTGCACCGGGCTCGGCACCGTCACCGACAGTCTCTCGGCTTTGAAGACCCATGTCTTCGAGCAGCGGACCTGCAGCATGGATCAGCTGCTGGCGGCGCTGGCGAAGAATTTCGAGGGGGAGGAGTTCCTGCGCCAGACCCTGGTCAACAAGACTCCCTGCTTCGGCAACGACGACGACCGCGCCGATGATATCGCCCTGCAGGTCTATGCCGACCTGCTCAAGGCCATCGACGGCAAGCCGAACACCAAGGGAGAGAGCTTCCACCTCAACATGCTCTCGACCACCTGCCATATTTACTTCGGCAAGATGCTCGGCGCCACCCCCAACGGCCGCCTGGCCGGCAAGTCGATTTCGGACGGCACCTCGCCTTCGCACGGTGCCGATACCCACGGGCCCTCGGCGGTGATCCGCTCGCTGACCAAGCTCGACCATACGATGTCCGGCGGCACATTGCTGAATCAGAGATTCCTGCCGAGCCTGCTGAAGCGCGACGAGGACATCAGGAAGCTCGCCGCGCTGATCCGCGGCTACTTTACCCTCGGCGGGCACCACATCCAGTTCAATATTGTTGACACCGCCACCCTCAGGGCGGCGCAGGCACACCCCGAGGACTACAAGGATCTGCTGGTGCGCATGGCCGGCTACAGCGACTACTTCAACGATATGAACGTCGATCTGCAGCAGGAGATCATCGAACGGACGGAGAACGAGGGTTTCTGAAAAATCTTTGGGCCACCAAGACACCAAGAGCGCCAAGAAATCCTTGAAAACATGGAAGTCCCCGGATGGAAAAAGGACGGACCAGAAAACACGTGTCCAGCCAATCGTTTTTGGCTTTTTTAACTCTCCGGATTGAATTGCTTTTGCCTCTCTTGGTGTCCTTGGTGTCTTGGTGGCCAAAACAATGCTTATGAATAAAAACCTCATCTTCGATATCAAGCGCTACGCCATCAACGACGGTCCCGGCATCCGCGTGACCGTTTTCTTCAAGGGCTGTCCCCTCGCCTGCCGCTGGTGCCACAACCCGGAGAGCCTTTCCCCGCAGGCGCAGAAGCTGTTCACCGCCGCTCGCTGCATCGGTTGCGGCGAGTGCGTCAAAAGGTGTCCCGAACAGGCCTGTGAGTTGACTCCGGCGGGGATCGTCACCGATCTTGAACGCTGCCGGGTGTGCGGCGCCTGTGCCGAGATCTGCCCGTCGACGGCGAGCGAGATCTCCGGCCGCGCCTACGGCGTCGAGGAACTGCTGGCGATCATCGAGAAGGAGCGGCCCTTTTTCGATCAATCGGGCGGCGGGGTGACCTTCTCCGGCGGCGAACCGCTGCAGCATCCTGAATTTCTGCTCGAACTGCTTGCCGCCTGCGGAGCGCGCGGTATCCATCGGATCGTCGATACCTCGGGACTGGCCAGCCGGGAGGTTCTGCTCAAGGTGGCGGAGCGGACCGAGCTGTTCCTTTACGACCTGAAGTTGCTGGATGCCGAACGACACCGGCAGTGGACCGGGGTCGACAATGCCCCGATCCTCGCCAACCTGCGGGCTCTGGCGGCCACCGGCGCCGAGATCCGCATCCGCATCCCGCTGATCAGGGGAGTCAACGACGATCCCGCCAATATCGAGGCGACCGCCCGCTTCATCGATGGACTGGTCGGAGGACCGAAGCTGGTCGACCTGCTGCCCTACCATGGGATCGCGGTCGGCAAGCATGTCAGGCTGGGTGGCGAGTACCGTGCCGAGGGCATGTCTGAACCGACTGCCGATGACCTGGAGCGGGTGATTGCCGGGTTCGCGGAACATGGGGTGTTGGCGGCAGTCGGGGGATAGATTTTTCTTCTGGCCCCCGAATCCCGGCTCCTGTATTCTCCATCTTTTCCCCGTAACCGTCTATTTTTCATGATCGCATCCACCGAGCGTCTGACATATTCCCGCATCTTCCGCTTCTGGTCGCCGCTGGCGACCACCTGGCTGCTGATGGCGGCTGAGGGGCCGTTGCTGGCGGCACTGATCGCCCGTATGGAGGCCCCGGTGCCGAACCTGGCGGCGTTCGGCGTGGCGTACGCTTTCGCCCTGGTGGCCGAGGCGCCGGTGATCATGCTGATGAGCGCCGCGACCGCCCTCTGTCGTGACGCGGAATCCTACCGGCGGTTGCGGAATTTCACCCTGCTGTTGAGCGGCGGGGTGACGCTGCTGCTCGGAACGCTGGTGATTCCGACGGTTTTCGACCGGATCTGCGTGCAGTGGATCGGCCTGCCGCTCGAAATCGCCGAACCGACCTGGCAGGCGCTGCTCTGGCTGCTGCCCTGGCCCGGTGCGATCGGGCTGCGGCGCTTCTACCAGGGGGTGCTGATCGCCGACGGCCGGACCCGACGGGTCACGGTCGGTACCCTGGCGCGGGTCAGTTCGATGGCGGTCAGCGGATTTACTCTGGCGGCGGTCGGGGTGTTGCCCGGCGCGGCGGCCGGCGGCCTGGCCCTGGCGGTCGGCGTGGTCGCCGAAATGCTGGTGGCACGGCGCCTGACCCGCCCTTCAATCAAACGGCTGCTGCGGCTGTCGGGAGAAGGAGAACCCCTCGATTTTCGCGGCATCACGCGGTTTTACCTGCCGTTGGCGATGACCCCGTTCATTGCCCTGAGCGTGCAGCCGGTGGTCACTTTTTTTCTCGGCCGGGGACGTTTTCCCCTCGAATCACTGGCGGTGCTGCCGGTTCTCTACGGCCTGACCTTCATCTTCCGCGCTCTCGGGCTCTCCTATCAGGAGGCGGCCATCGCCCTGGTCGGGCGCAAGCTGGAGCATCGCCGCGAGGGAGGACGCTTCGCCCTTGTTCTGGGCCTTTTCTGTGTCGCCACGCTCGCCCTGATCGCCCTGACGCCGCTGGCAGACCTCTGGTTGCGGGGGATCTCCGGATTGGAACCGGACCTGGCGGATTTCGCCCGTCTGCCGCTGATGCTGATGTGCCTGTTGCCGGGGATGACGGTCTGGATCACCTGGCAGCGTTCACTGCTGGTGCTGGCCAAGCGCACCACCCCGGTCTCGACCGCTACGGCGGTGGAGGCACTGGCCATTCTGGTGCTGCTGGCGTTGTTCATCCCTTGGCTCGACTGGCCGGGGATCACCATCGCCGCCCTGGCCCTGACCGTCGGGCGGATGCTTGGTATCTTCTACCTGATGCCGCACTGTCGACGCCTGGCGGAGGTCCCGGTTTCAACATGAGTTCGACTGCCGATCATAATGCCACCGTCGGGGTCTTTTTCGTCCTCGGCGCGGCCCTGCTCTGGGGCACCACCGGCACTGCCCAGGCGTTCGCCCCGGTCGGCTTCGATCCGCTGGTGATTGGCACCCTGCGGCTGGTGGTCGGCGGCATCGCCCTGCTTGTGCTGGCCGGCAGTCGTCGGGAAATCGGTCCTCCGGGAGACTGGAAGCCGTTGCCGGTGTGCCTCGCCGCGCTGTTTACCGCCGGTTACCAGCTTTGCTTCTTTGCCGCCGTCGCCCGTACCGGTGTGGTTGTCGGCACCATTGTCGGTATCGGTTCCTCGCCGATCGCCGGCGGCATTCTCGGGTACCTGTTTCGCGGCGAACGTCCCGGCAGGCGCTGGGGGGTGGCGACTGCCCTGGCGATTGTCGGCTGCGGGCTGCTCAGTCTCGGCGGCGGCCCGTTGCGGGCCGATCCGCTCGGGATCCTGCTGGCGCTGGGGGCCGGCGCCTCCTATGCCGCCTATACCCTGTCCATCAAGGGGTTGCTGGATGATCATTCGCCCAACGCGGTGATGGCGGTGGTGGTCTCTGTCGCCGCGCTGCTGCTTGTCCCGATATTGATCGGCCGTGATCTTGACTGGCTGCTGCAGCCGCGGGCGCTGCTGGTGGTGCTGCACCTGGGGCTGGCGACCATGGCACTCTCCTACTGGCTCTTTGCCCGCGGCCTGCAGCGGGTGCCGATCGCCACCGCGGTAACCCTGTCACTGGCGGAACCGATGACCGCCAGCCTGCTGGGCATTTTCGTCCTCGGCGAGGTCCTCTCCCCGCAGGCGTTCACGGGTATCGGCCTGATCTTTTCCGGGCTGCTGATGCTGGTGCTGCCGGCCGGTCTGCGGTTGCGCGGCAAGGGGAGGGGAATCCTGTGAAAAACCAGCGTCGGGCGATGTTCTACGGTCTGGCCGCCGTGCTGCTCTGGTCGACGGTCGCCTCGGCTTTCAAGCTCTCGTTGCGTTATCTCGAACCGGCCCACCTGCTGCTCTACTCCGGCGCTTTTTCGACCCTGCTGCTGGGGGGGATTCTTGTCGTCCAGGGTAAATTGGGGCGGATTTTTCACTGCAGTCGGCGCGAATACGGCATGTCGCTGCTGCTCGGTCTGCTCAATCCTTTTCTCTACTACCTGGTGCTGTTCAAGGCCTATGACCTGCTGCCGGCCCAGCAGGCCCAGCCGCTCAACTACACCTGGGCGATCACCCTCAGCCTGCTGGCGATTCCGTTGCTGGGACAGAAATTCAAGGGGCAGGAATTCGTGGCGCTGCTGCTCAGCTATGCCGGGGTGGTGGTGATCTCCACCGAGGGGGATATCCTCGGGTTGAATTTCACCGAACCGCTCGGGGTTGTCCTGGCATTGGTCAGTACGGTCATCTGGTCGCTCTACTGGATTTTCAACACCCGCGACCAGCGCGACCCGGTGGTGGCACTGCTGGTCAATTTTCTCTTCAGTTTCCCCTTCGTCCTCGGTTACAGCCTGCTGTTCACCGACCTGCGGATGCCGCCGTTGCCGGGATTGCTCGGCGCCGCTTACGTCGGCACCTTCGAGATGGGGTTCTGCTTCGTCCTCTGGCTGCTGGCGATGCGTTATGCCGAGAGTACGGCGCGGATCAGCAACCTGATCTTCATCTCCCCCTTCCTGTCGCTGGTGCTGATTCATTTCCTGGTCGGAGAGCGGATTCTGCCGGCGACCCTGGTCGGTCTGGTGCTGATCGTTGCCGGGTTGCTGGTGCAGCAGGTCGGAATAAAAGCTAAGGCGGCCAAGGGTTGAGGGCCAAGGGCGAAGGGCCAAGGGCGAAGGGTCGGTGGAACGGGGGCCGTCCTGGCTTGTCCCCCGCAATCAAAAAGGAGTGATTGTATGAGTGAATGTCCGAACTGTCCCGAATGCGGGTCCGAGTATGCCTATGAAGACCGGGGGTTGTTTGTCTGTCCGGAGTGCGCCCACGAGTGGTCGGCTGCGGCCGGCGGTGACGAGGAGCAACAGAAGGTCTGGCGCGACGCCCACGGCAATGTGCTGGCAGACGGCGACACCGTGACCGTGATCAAGGATCTGAAAATCAAGGGCTCCTCGGCGGTGGTCAAGGTCGGCACCAAGGTGAAGAATATCCGCCTGGTCGACGGCGATCATGACATCGACTGCAAAATTCCGGGCATCGGGGCGATGGGGTTGAAGTCGGAGTTTGTGAAGAAGGGGTAGGGGCAGCAGTCAGTTATAAGCTGTCAGTTGGCAGAGCCAGGGGGCAGGTACAGATGTTACCTGCCCCCTGTTGTTCGCGGTATTTCACATCTTACATCTCCGGAAAGTCCACGGGCCAGTCCCCCTCATTCAAGGGGACTGTCCCCGTGGACTTTCCGCCGGGTTTCATGCTCCCGCGGCCGGTTTGACCGCCACCCCCCGCAGTGCCCGGCGTACGATGATCGGTACTCCTTCCATGCGCAGATCCTCCATGGTTTCCACTTCGAACCCGGCTTCACCGATCAGCTCCCCGGTGGCTCGGGTCAGGTGACAGTTGCCGCAGGTGCGTTTCCAGAGGGGTTCCAGGGTGTGCTGCCAGAAACTGATGCCGGGGTGTTCGGAGAGGACATGTTCGAGGAAATGGAGCCTTCCGCCGGGGCGCAGCACCCGGTGGATTTCCCGCAGGGCGACGGCGGGGTCCTTGACCGAACAGAGGACCAGGGTCGAGATCACGGCGTCGAAGCTTCCGTCGGGGAAATCGAGCTGTTCCGCGCCGCAGGTGAGCAGTTCCGGTGGAGCCGGCTGCCGGTCGAGCTTCTTTTCCAGCCGGATACGCATGTAGGGGTCGGGTTCACTCAGCACCAGGCGTTCGACCGTGGCGGGGTAGTGGGGCAGGTTGAGTCCGGTGCCGCTGCCGATTTCCAGCACCGTACCGGTGACTCCGGTCAGCAGTTCCCGCCGCCAGCGGCCGAGAAAGCGGCGCTCGGCGCCGGCGATGGCGCGGTCGTAAACGGCGGCCAGCAGCCGTGCCGGGAGATCGGCCATCATTTGCGATAACGGCCGAGCAGCTCGGCGCGGTCGAGGATGTGTCCCCGCATGGCGCGGCGCAGCTGTTCGGCGCCCGGCGGTCGGGAAAAATCGAGTCGGCGGTCGAGAGCGAACAGCCGGAAGATATAACGATGAGTGCCGGAGGGTGGACAGGGCCCGCCGTAGCCGGTTACGCCCCAGCTGTTGCGACCGCTGCCGCTGTCCGGCGGCAGTTTCGTCAGTTTCTCGGGCAGGCCGGGCAACCGCGGCGGCAGGTTGTAGAGCAGCCAGTGGACCCAGGTGCCGGCCGGGGCGTCCGGGTCGGTCAGGGTCAGGACCAGGCTTTCGGCGGTTGCCGGGACCCCGGTCCAGCTCAATGGTGGTGAGATATTTTCACCGGTGCAGGTGTAGACGCCCGGGATTGCCGCCTGGCCGGCAAAGGCCGCTGAACGCAATTCCAGGGCGTTGGCGGTCGCTCCCAGCATCAGGACCAGTATCAGGGTGCAACAGAATCGAACAGAACCGTTCATCTCAGGCCTTCCTCAGCGGGTCAGGCTGCGGTAATGGATGCGGTGCGGCTGGTCGGCGTCCCTGCCGTGGCGTTTCTTGAAATCCTCTTCGTATTCCGAATAGTTCCCCTCGAACCAGACGGTCTGTGAATCTCCCTCGAAGGCGAGAATGTGGGTGGCGATGCGGTCGAGAAACCAGCGGTCGTGGCTGATCACCACCGCGCAGCCGGCGAAGTTCTCCAGCGCCTCTTCCAGGGCCCGCAGGGTGTTGACATCAAGATCGTTGGTCGGTTCGTCGAGCAGCAGCACGTTGCTGCCGGAGCGGAGCATCTTGGCCAGATGCACCCGGTTGCGTTCGCCGCCGGAGAGGGTGCCGACCTTTTTCTGCTGGTCGGAGCCGGAGAAGTTGAAGCGGGCGACGTAACCGCGCGAGTTGACCAGCCGGCCGCCGAGATCGATCTGTTCCTGGCCGTCGCAGATCTCCTCCCAGATGGTCTTGTCCGCATCGAGGGTTTCCCGCGACTGGTCGACGTAGGCGAGCTTGACCGTTTCGCCGACCCGGATGCTGCCGGCGTCGGGCTGTTCCTGGCCGGTGATCATCCGGAACAGGGTGGTCTTGCCGGCACCGTTGGGGCCGACCACGCCGACGATGCCGCCGGGCGGCAGTCGGAAGCTCATGTCATCGAGCAGCAGTTTGTCGCCAAACGATTTGCTCACCCCCTCGGCCTCGATGACGACGTTGCCGAGTCGCGGCCCCGGCGGGATGAACAGTTCCAGTTCTTTTTCCCGAACGGCGGCCTCCTGGCCGAGCAGCTTCTCGTAGGCGCTGATGCGGGCCTGACTCTTGGCGTGGCGTCCTTTCGGCGACATGCGGATCCACTCCAGTTCGTTGGCCAGGGTCTGCTGGCGTTTCGACTCGGCCTTTTCTTCCCGGCGCAGTCGCTCCTGCTTCTGCTCCAGCCAGCTTGAATAGTTGCCTTTCCAGGGAATGCCGTGGCCGCGGTCGAGTTCGAGAATCCAGCCGGCGACATTGTCGAGGAAGTAACGGTCATGGGTGACGGCGATGACCGTTCCCTCGTAGCGCTGCAGGTGCTGTTCCAGCCAGGAGACGGTCTCGGCGTCGAGATGGTTGGTCGGTTCGTCAAGCAGCAGGATGTCCGGTTTCTGCAGCAGCAGGCGGCAGAGTGCCACCCGGCGCCGCTCGCCACCGGAAAGGACCTTGATCGGGGTGTCGGCCGGCGGGCAGCGCAAGGCCTCTTCGGCCAGGTCGAGGCGGGAATCGAGATCCCAGGCGTCGAGGGCGTCGAGCTTGTCCTGTACCCTGGCCTGGCGTTCGCAGAGCTTTTCCATGTCGACGTCAGGGTCGGCGAAGGCGTTGTTGATCTCTTCGAACTCCTTCAGCAGGTCGACGGTCTCCTGCACCCCCTCCTGCACCACTTCACGCACCGTTTTGCTTTCGTCGAGCTGGGGCTCCTGTTCCAGGTAGCCGACCGTGTAGCCGGCCGAGAGCACCGCCTCGCCGTTGAATTCGGTGTCCACCCCGGCCATGATCCGCAGCAGCGTCGATTTGCCCGAGCCGTTGAGGCCGAGGACGCCGATCTTGGCGCCGTAGAAATAGGAAAGGGAAATATCCTTGATGACCGGTTGCCGATTGTAGTTCTTGCTGACCCGCATCATCGAGTAGATGATTTTTTTCGTATCTTCGCTCATGAAAAAACCTCGAAATGAATTGGCCGCCAAGACTCCAGGGACACCAAGCAAACCTTTTTTAACGGAGAGGTGCAGAGAGGGAGAGGACGCAGAGAAAATCTAAAGGCAGTTCTGTTTTTAAAACCCCCAAAGCGGTTTTTCTCCGACTCTGCACCTCTCCGCCTCAGCGTTAAAGAATTATTGCTTTTGTCTTTCTTGGTGTTCTTGGTGCCTTGGTGGCGTTTTTTTCAGATTTCCCGGCTTTATACACCATTCGCGCAACGCCGAACAACCGGCTATTTGCCGAATGCTTCATTGAAGCTCGGGATGGCGTCAATCTCTCTGACCCAGCCGAGTCGGCTGGAACAGAAGATGTTGGCATTCGGCATCACCGCCCCGGCGTCATCGAGGGTGCCGAGAAAGACCATCCGGTAATCCGGGTAGCGGCTGTTGGTATTGAACAGCGGGGTGCCGCAGACCGAGCAGAAATGCTTGTGGACGCGTTCCGAAAATCCGTAGTCGGTGAGCTTGTGCTCGTTGTCCAGGAGCTCAAAATATCTGCCGGGAAGCACCGCATAGCTGGTGAAGGCCGAGCCGTTGTGGCTGCGGCACATGCTGCAGTGGCAGTTGACCGCCTGGCGGATGCGGGTGGTGATGCGGTAGTGGATGGCGCCGCAGGCGCAGCGACCGGTGATTGGTTCGGACATGGAGGTCTCCTTTCGTGCAGGCTGAGAGCAGCACCACCAGGACTGTCAGGGTCTTCAGCATCTTCAGTTTTCCCTGCCGGGTTCGGCCGGGTCTGCTGCCGAACCCTTTCCCCGCCGCCGACGGTGGAACTTTTCGATCCAGTGCAGCAGTTTTTCGGGAGCATGGGCTTTTTTCCAGACTCCCGCCGCCATTTTGTTGGCTTCGGCCATGGTCGGGTAGATGTGGATGGTACCGAGGATCTTGTTCAGCCCAAGCCCGTGTTTCATCGCCAGCACGTACTCCGCCAGCAGGTCGCCGGCATGGGTACCGACGATGGTGACGCCGAGAATTTTGTCCGAACCCTTGCGGGTGAGGATCTTGACCCAGCCGTGGTCCTCGGAGTCGGCGATTGCCCGGTCGAGATCGTCGAGGTCGTAGCGGGTGACTTCGAAGGCGATGTCCTGCTGCCGCGCTTCGCGCTCGTTGAGACCGACCCGGGCCACCTCGGGGTCGGTGAAGGTACACCAGGGGATGACCCGGTAATCGGTCTTGAATTTCTTGAAATCTCCGAACAGGGCGTTGACCGCGGCGTACCAGGCCTGGTGCCCGGCGGTGTGGGTGAACTGGTAGGGACCGGCGACATCTCCGGCACAGAAGATGGTCGGGATGTTGGTGCGCAGGAAGGGATCGACCTCGATGTTGCCGCGGCCGGTGAGACGCACGCCGAGTTCCTCCAGTCCGAAGCCTGTGGCATTGGGGCGGCGACCGACGGCGATCAGCAGGCGATCGAACTCGATCTCAACCTTGTTGTCCCGGTGGTCGCAGAGCAGGGCCTGTCGTCCCTCTTCAACCCGTACTTCGCGGGCGACGTGCTCGGTCAGAACCCGGATGCCTTCATCTTCAAAACGTTGACGGATGAAGTCGGCCGCATCGGCATCCTCGCGTCCCATGATGCGGGGCCTCATTTCCACCTGGGTCACTTCGCAGCCGAGCCGGGCGAAGGCCTGGGCCATTTCGCAGCCGATCGGCCCGCCCCCGATGATCAGCAGCTTTTCCGGTTTCTCGCGCAACTCCCAGAGGGTGTCCGAGGTCAGGTAGTCAACCTGCTCGATCCCCTTGATCGGCGGGATGTAGGGGGCGGCGCCGGTGGCGACGACGATCGCCCGAGTGGTCAGGGTGCGGCCATTGACCTCGACGCTGTAAGGGGAGGTGACGCGCGCCTCGCCTTCGATGCAGTCGACGCCGAGTTCGCGGTAGCGTTTCACCGAGTCGTGGGGTTCGATCCTGGCGATGACGCTCTGTACGCGTTCCATCACCTCGGCAAAATTGAACTCAGCTTCCATCTTCCGCAGGCCGAACTCCCCGGCTCGTCGCGCGTAGCTGATCATCTTTGCGGAACGGATCAGCGCCTTGCTCGGTACGCAGCCGGTATTGAGGCAGTCGCCGCCCATCCGGTGTTTTTCAATCAGCGCTACTTTCGCCTTGACCGCGGCGGCGATATAGGAGGTGACCAGGCCGGCCGAGCCGGCGCCGAGAACCACCAGGTTGTAATCGAAATGTTCCGGTTTGGGGTGTCTCGCCATAACCTGGCGTGCCTTGACAATTTCCATGACCTTCTTGGCGAACAGCGGAAAGAGCCCGAGGATGACAAAGGAGATAATGATGCCTGGGGAGAGGATGCCCGCTGCCGATTCGATCCGGCCGAGTTGGGTGCCGGCATTGACATAGACCGCGGTGCCGGCCAGCATCCCGACCTGACTGACCCAGTAGAAGGTGCGGACTTTCATCGGCGTCAGGCCCATCACCAGGTTGATGACGAAGAAGGGGAACAGGGGGACCAGTCGCAGTGAAAAGAGATAGAAAGCGCCCTCGCGTTCGACCCCGGCGTTGATCGCTCCGAGCTTGTCGCCGAAACGGTTCTGCACCCAGTCGCGCAACAGGAAGCGCGAGACGATAAAAGCCAGGGTGGCGCCGATGCTGCTGGCGAAGGAGACCACCAGCAGGGCGGTCCAGAAGCCGAACATTGCCCCGCCGGCCAGAGTCATGACCGTTGCGCCCGGCAGAGACAGGGCGGTGACCAGGATGTAGATCGCCAGGTAGATGGCCAGGGTGCGGGTGGTATGTTCGGTATAGTAGCTGTCGAAGGCGGCCTGCTGTGATTTCAGGTAATCGAGAGTCAGAAAACGTCCGAGGTCGAAGATGAAGAATGCCGCGATAAGCAGAACGATGACAGCAATGATGATCAGGCGGGATTTTTTACCGGTCATGGATGATCCTTTGGGGAAGAAGTCGAGGTTGCAATCATTTCACACCGGACTGCGCTTTGAAGAATATCATCCAGCTGACATAAGGTCACCCTGCTTGATGCGTATTTTGCGGATTGGGCACGGAAAATGCTTTTAAGAGCGGACAACTTTGCAACAGGAAGGCCGGTTTTGTCAGCTTCCCTTCGTCGCGCCTTGCGAAAACGCGACCGGGAGTTTTTGGCGTTAAGAATTATTTATTGGATTGAATATGAAAATGGTTGAGCGACACATATCGGGACAGGAGATGGCGAAGGACGTGTCATCCACCGCAACCCGCAAGGGAGGAGGCGGTTGTCAGGGGTTCACCCTGGTCGAACTGGTGCTTATCCTGGCGATTATCGGAACTCTGTCGGTCATTGCCATCCCACAGTTTCATAAGTTTGCTGACAGGGCCAAAGTTTCACGAGCCATGGCGGAGATTCGCAATCTGGAGAAGGATATCGTTTCTTTTGCTCTCGACAATGTCAGCTACCCGAATTCACTGAATGACATCAACCGGGGCGGGATGAAAGATCCCTGGGGGAACCCTTATCAGTACGCCAACCTTGCCGGCGGGACGCCCCCGCGACAGAGTATGTTCTTTGCCGACCTGAACACCGATTTTGATCTCTACAGCATCGGTCCTGACGGGGTGAGTCAGCAGGTTATTTCGGACCCGGCCAGTCTGGATGATGTTGTTCGGGCCGGCGATGGCAGCTGGGTCGGCAGGGGAGAGACATTCTAGGCCATACAAGACCGTGGCGTCTTGACTTATAAGGGTGAAGAGTTATGCAGTGCGCTTGTCCAAAATGTAAAGCGACCATCGAGATTCAGCAACAGGAAATCCCTGTCGAGGGGGGATTCCGGCACTGTTCTGAATGCAACGTAAAATACTGGGTCGGCCGCGAAGATTTCACCCTGCGTGTCTACCGGAAACAGGGCAGCATCTATTGTTCCGATTGCGGCCATGAACTCGGCTGTGAAAACCTGTGTCTTCATTGCGGCTCTTTTTTTCCCACCTACATTCTGGTTCAGGAAGGTCGGCCGGCGGTACGAAAACAGCATAGAAGCGGCTTTTTCCCTGTCCGTAAACCGGTTCGCAGGGCGGCTGAACCGGCCAGGGGCAAAGTCGACGCTGAAAAAACAACCGGTTCGGGGATTGACAGACGCTGGCTGGCCTATGCCGTCCTGGCGGTTCTGGTTGTGGTTCTGGCGGTTGGGGCAACCGGACTGTACCGGTCTCATCAGCAGCAGAAGGCCTATGCACGCAATTTTGTCGTAGCTTTGTACGGCATTAAATCAGGTGTTGACCTGAACCTGAAGGCTGCCGCCGCCCGGGCCGCCGCCTGGCGGAAACAGGAAGGTTCGATGGCCGTCCTGGCTCCTCCGCTGGCGGAGAAAGAGCAGCGGAGGCTGGCCAAGGTCAAGGGCGCTATTGATACCGCACTGGAGGCCCTCGGGGAAACTCCGGAGTCGGCAGCCGCCGCACGAAAGACTCTCGACCAACTCTATTCCGCTTATCTGAAGCTTTATTCTCTCAACCAGGACAACCCCTCCTCCCTGGAAGATTTTCTCGACCGCCAGAACCGGCTCAAGGGAAAATTCTTCAAAACCGCCGAGACATTGAAAAATCAAATGCCGAACAATATCATGGACGAGCTTCGTGAATCGGTTCCAAAATACCGGAATTTGAGTTTTCTTATCTAAACCCTGCCCTTGTCGGCGAACAGCACACGTCATTGATCTGCCTGAGCTTCCCATAAATCACCAGTGAACCTAATGGGTGCGCTTCAGATTTTTAAAAATCTCATTCAGGCCAAGCACTGGCACTCTCCATCCAACAGGAACTCCCTGCTTCAGGTAACCACCCGGACGCGCTCTGTTCCAGGGGGGGGCGTAAGCGTTTTTTTGGACAAAAATTGCCACCCGACTGACCATCCGGGGCACCTGTTGCCCTGTCACTGGTGTTTTTAAGCCTTCCTTTCTCAGCAAGATCGTTCCCGTTTGCGGGAAAAATGTCGGGATTGCCGATTTCCTATGAAAACAATCGGCATGCAACGATGCCATCCCTGACAATCCCGGTTAGTTTTTTTGACCCCGGTCAAAGACCACGACAAAAAACTGTTCTAAACAACATTCAGAACGTATTTTCCCGCGCTTTTCCGAACTGAAGAGTTGCACAGCCCGGAAAACGTGCTTGGCTTGAGGATGTCAACCTGGAGCGGTTTACGTGGTTCAGCCTCCGGCCGGGTTGGTGTTCTGTCCTGATCAGGAATTCATATTCTGCCCGAAGGAGACAAGAGATGAACAGACGAAGCGGGATGGGTGGGCGCTGGCCGCTCACCATGGTCGTGACGCTGCTGGGGGTGTTGCTGGCCGGCGGCTGTCTGGCTGCTTCCGGCGACGCGGCGCGCGGGGCAAGGCTTTTTTCCGGAAGTGCGGCAATGAGCAACGGGGGCGCTCCCTGCCTGGCCTGCCATGGTTTCGCCGCAGCGGGATTCGGTGCTGCCGGGGGCGCAAGTTTCGGGCCTGACCTGAGCAACCTGAACGAGGATTACGGCGACGACGGTGTGGCCGAGGTGCTGGCCGCTCTGCCCTTTCCGAGCATGCTGCCGATCTATGCCAAGCGCCCCTTGACGGAGCAGGAACAGGCTGATCTCGGGGCGTTTTTTGCTGCCACCAGGACCGGCGCCCTGCCCGGTGTGGGGAGGCTCGCGGTGACGGTTCTGGCGGCCCTGGTCATCTTTGTCGGCCTCATCGGCCTGCTCGGACAACGTCGTCTGCGTGCGGTCCGGCAGCCGCTGGTTGAACAGGCCCGCAACAGGGGAGGAAAACAGGTATGAGCTGGATCAAGGATATTGTCGACCCGAAGTCGCGGGCCTGGGAGGAATTTTACCGCAACCGCAACCAGTGCGACAAGGTGGTGCGCAGTACCCACGGCGTCAACTGTACCGGCGGTTGTTCGTGGAACGTGCATGTCAAGGACGGCATCGTCGGTTGGGAGCTGCAGGCCACCGACTACCCCGAACTGGAAGAGGGACTGCCCCCCTATGAGCCGCGCGGCTGCCAGCGGGGGATCTCCTTCTCCTGGTATCTCTACAGCCCGCTGCGCATCAAGTATCCCTACCTGCGCGGCGTGCTGACCGACCTCTGGCGGGCGGCCCGAGCCAAGCATGATGATCCGGTTGCTGCCTGGGCCTCCATCGTCGAGAACGAGGCGAGCCGCAAGAGTTACCAGCAGGCCCGCGGCAAGGGTGGCTTCCGCCGTTCCAGTTGGGACGAGGTGGAGGAGATCATCGCTGCCTCGACAGTCTACACCATCAAGAAATACGGCGCCGATCGGCTGGTCGGCTTTTCGCCGATCCCGGCCATGTCGATGCTCAGCTTCGCCGGTGGCGCGCGTTTCATGCAGCTTTTGGGCGGCGTCAACCTGAGCTTCTACGACTGGTACTGCGATCTGCCCAATGCTTCGCCGGAAATCTGGGGTGAGCAGACCGATGTTTCCGAGAGCGCCGACTGGTACAACAGCAAGTACATCGCCATCATGGGCTCCAACGTCAACATGACCCGCACCCCGGATGCCCATTTCCTCGGCGAGGCTCGTCACAACGGCTCGAAAGTGACGGTCCTTTCCCCCGATTTCAGCATGACGTCGAAGCACGCCGACTGGTGGATTCCCAGCCATGCCGGTCAGGACGGCGCCTTCTGGATGGCGGTCAACCACGTCATCCTCAGTGAATTCCACCATAAGGCGCAGACGCCCTATTTCATGGATTACCTCAAGCGCTACAGCGACACCCCTTTCCTGGTGAAGCTGGAGGAGCGCGATGGCGTCTACCACGCCGGGCGGATGCTCGCCGCCGATGCCCTGAAAGGATATCGGGACGAAGAGCATGCCGCCTTCAAGTACCTGGTCTGGGATGAAAAGGCCGCAGCGCCGCGCATGCCGCTCGGCACCCTCGGTTTCCGCTGGCAGGAGAAGAAGGGTGAATGGAACCTGCAGATGAAGGATGGCCGCGACGGCAGCGACATCGCGCCGGCGCTGTCGCTGCTCGCCGCAAAGGACGATGAACTGCAGGTCGCGTTCGATGATTTCGGCGCCGCCTCCAGCGTCCGGCGCGGAGTGCCGGTGCGCTACATCGAGACCACCGGCGGCCGGGTGGCGGTGACCACGGTCTATGACCTGCTGATGGCCCAGTTCGGCGTCAACCGCGGCCTGGCGGGGGATTACCCGACCGACTACGATGCCGAGAACAGCCCCTATACCCCGGCCTGGCAGGAGAAGTTCACCGGCATCGACCGCGCCAACGTGGTGCAGTTCGCCCGCGAATGGGCTTCGACTGCCGAGAAGACCGAGGGCAAGTGTTCGATTATCATCGGCGCCGGGGTCAATCACTGGTACCACGCCAACCTGCTTTACCGGGCCGGCATCGTTTCACTGATGCTGTGCGGCTGCGTCGGCAAGAACGGCGGCGGCCTCAACCATTACGTCGGCCAGGAGAAGCTCGCCCCGGTCGCGCCTTGGGCCACCATCATGGGGGCGCTCGACTGGAGCAAGCCGCCGCGGTTCCAGAACGCGCCATCCTACCATTATGTCCACAGCGACCAGTGGCGCTACGAGCGGGCCGCCGACGAGGCCCGCATCCAGCCGGTCGCGGAGCACAACGCCATCACCGCCGGACACACCATGGATCACCAGGTGCGCGCGGTGCGCAACGGCTGGCTGCCCTTCTACCCGCAGTTTGACCGCAACCCGAGCGAGGCGGTGAAACAGGCCGAGGCCGCCGGCGCCGCCAGCAACCAGGAGATTGTTGACTGGACGGTCAAACAGCTGGCCGAGAAGAAGATGAAGTTCGCCGTCGAGGATCCCGACGCGCCGGAGAACTGGCCGCGGCTGTGGATCATCTGGCGCGGCAACGCTCTGATGTCGAGCGCCAAGGGACACGAGTACTTCCTCAAGCATTACCTCGGCACCCACACCAATACCGTCGCTCCGGAAACCGCGGAGGGATCGGTCAAAGAGGTCAAGTGGCACCCGCAGGCTCCGGAAGGCAAGCTCGACCTGGTGGTCGATATCAACTTCCGCATGGACACCTCGGCGCTCTATTCGGACATCGTGCTGCCGACCGCGACCTGGTATGAAAAAGACGATCTCAACTCAACCGACATGCACTCCTTCATCCACCCGCTGCAGGCGGCGGTGCCCCCCTGCTGGGAGTCGAAGAGCGACTGGGATATCTTCAAGGGACTGGCGAAGAAGGTCAGTGAACTGGCCGAGACCCATCTGCCGGAGCCGGTGCGCGACATTGTCGCCGTGCCGCTGCAGCACGATACCCCGGCCGAAATGGCCCAGCCGGAGATCAGGGACTGGAGCAAGGGGGAGTGCGAACCGATTCCCGGCAAGACCATGCCCGCCCTGGTGGTGGTCGAGCGGGACTACAGGAACCTCTACAACCGTTTCATCTCCCTCGGCCCCGGCGCCCGGGGCGGCATCGGCGCCCACGGACTCTCCTGGTCGATCGAGGACTATTATGATGAGATGGCCCAGGGTCCGGATACCGTCGAGTGGGGCGGGAAAAAATATCCGAGCCTGGTCGATGCCAGGGACGCGGCCGAGATCATCCTCAAGCTCGCTCCCGAGACCAACGGCGAGATGGCCTGCCGCGCCTTCGCCGCTGAAGAGAAGAAGGTCGGTCTGCCGCTGGTCGACCTGGCGGAGCCGACCCGCGGGGTCCGCACCACCTTCGCCGATCTCGATCGGCAGCCGCGGCGGTTGCTGACCAGCCCGATCTGGAGCGGTCTGAGCAATGACGGCCGGGCCTATGCGGCCTACTGCCTGAATGTCGAACGGCTGGTTCCCTGGCGCACCCTGACCGGCCGCCAGCACTTCTACCTTGATCATCCGGGCTATATCGCCGCCGGGGAGAACCTGCCGACCTACAAGCCGAAAGCCGATCCGAGTTCCCTGCAGGACCTGGTGGTGACGCCGGGCGACAGCAGGAGCATCATGCTCAACTACCTGACGCCGCACGGCAAGTGGGGCATTCACAGCACCTACGGCGACAACCACCGCATGCTGACCCTGTCGCGCGGCTGCCATCCCTTCTGGATCAACGACCAGGATGCCGCCGAGATCGGCGTGGTCGACAATGACTGGGTCGAGGTCTGCAACGATCACGGCGTGGTGGTCACCCGGGCGGTGGTCAGCGCCCGCCTGCCGCGCGGGATCTGCATCCTCTATCATTCCCCGGAACGGACCGTCGGCGTTCCCAAATCGCCGTCACGGGGCAACCGCCGGGCCGGCGGGCACAACAGCCTGACGCGTATCCGTCTCAAGCCGAACCTGATGCTCGGCGGTTACGGCCAGTTCACCTACGGCTGGAACTACTGGGGCCCGACCGGCGCCAACCGCGACACCTTCATCAGGGTGCGCAGGCTGGATGGGGAGCCGCAATGGTGAAGGATGAGATTTGTGTAGGGGCGCTGCTTGCCGCGCCCCGGCTCTCGTCTTTTACGGTTGACCGGGCGCAGCAAGCAGCGCCCCTACAGTTCTCAAATTAAAAGGACAAAACCATGGATATTCGTGCACAGGTGTCATCGGTTTTCCATCTCGACAAGTGCATCGGCTGCCACACCTGCAGCATCGCCTGTAAGAATCTCTGGACCGATCGCAAGGGCGCCGAGTACATGTGGTGGAACAATGTCGAAACCAAGCCGGGAACCGGTTATCCGACCCGCTGGGAGGACCAGGAGCAGTACCGGGGCGGTTGGGAGAAGGCGGAGGCGGTGCTGAAGCTGAAGCTGGGCGGCCGCGGCGGGCTGCTTGGAAAAATCTTTTACAATCCGGCCCTGCCGGGCATGGATGACTATTACGAGCCGTTCACCTACAAGTACGGCGACCTGATCAGTTCTCCGGCCGGCAACGACCAGCCGACGGCGCGGCCGGTGTCGATGGTCACGGGTAAGCCGATGAAGATCGAGGCCGGTCCCAACTGGGACGACGATCTCTCCGGCTCCAACGTCTACGCCGCCAATGATCCCGGCGTGGTCAAGCTCAGCGACGAGGAACAGCAGCAGATGTTCGCCATCGAGAAGATGGTGATGTTCTACCTGCCGCGCATCTGCAACCACTGCCTCAATGCAGGCTGTGTCGCCTCCTGTCCCTCGGGAGCGATCTACAAGCGCGGCGAGGACGGCATCGTGCTGATCAACCAGGACAAGTGCCGCGGCTGGCGGATGTGCGTCTCGGCCTGCCCCTACAAGAAGACCTACTACGGCTGGACCACCGGCAAGAGTGAAAAATGCATCCTCTGTTACCCGCGCCAGGAGGCCGGGGAAGCACCGGCCTGCTTCCATTCCTGCGTCGGTCGCATCCGCTACCTGGGGGTGCTGCTCTACGATGCCGATCGTATCGAGGAGGTCGCCCTCAACGAAGACCGTGATCTGGCCGCCGCCCAGCGCGACATCATTCTTGATCCCTTCGATCCGCAGGTTCAGGCTGACGCCCGCCGGGCGGGTATCCCCGAGCAGGTGCTGCAGGCGGCGCGGCAGTCGCCGGTCTACAAGTTCGTCAAGCAGTGGGGCGTGGCGCTGCCGCTGCATCCGGAGTTCCGCACCCTGCCGATGCTCTTCTATGTGCCGCCGATGCTGCCGGTGATTTCCAGGGAAAACCAGGGTCGGCAACAGCTGGCTGACGAGTTCTTCACGACTCTGGAAAAGGCCAGGCTGCCGATCAGGTACCTGGCCGGGCTGTTCGCCGGTGGCAACGAAGAGGAGGTCAAGGCGGTCTATCGTCGGTTGATCGCCGTCCGTATGCAGCGTCGTTCGGTGTCGGTCGGTGACCTTGATGCCGCCGAGGTGGCGAAGGCGGCCGAGCTGGCCGGACTCACCACAGAGCAGATCGACGCCCTCTACCGGATGACCGCTCTGACCCGCATCAAGGAACGGATCGTGGTGCCGCCGATGCTGCGTGAACAGGCGATCGAGGCCGGCATGGATCCGGAAGAATACAAGCAGGGCATGGGGTTCGGCAGCCGCAAGGCGCCGAAGAGGAGGTGGTGAGGATGCTGAATCTGCCAACCCATCAGCAGATCTGCCGCCAGTTCGCCGGACTGCTCTCCTATCCCGCCGAAGAGCAGTTGCCGACCCTGGATTCCCTGTCGGAGACACTGCAGCCGATCGCCGCCGAGGCTACGGAAAGGTTGCGCAATTTCGCCGCTTTCCGTGAACAACAGGCCCCGTCCCGGGTCGAGGAGATCTATACCTCCTGCTTCGACCTGCAGCCGAGCTGTCATCCCTACGTCGGCTACCAGCTGTGCGGTGAAAGCCAGGCCCGGATTCTGTTCCTGATGCAGCTCAAGCAGCTTTACCGGGAATATGGTTTTACCGATGAAAGCGAACTGCCGGATCACCTGGTGACCATGCTGCGTTTTCTCGGCAGTATAGACGATCAGGCTTGTCGCGACGAGATCATCGCCGACGGCCTGCGTCCGGCGCTGGAGAAGCTGGTCGCCGGATTCGATGGCGAGGAGCAGCCGTATCTCGACCTGCTGCAGGCGCTGCGGAGCTTTCTCAATCTTCCCCTTGCGACCGAGGGATCGGCCGCGGGGCCGGAGAAGGAGTGTGACTCATGATGGATCTGATTCTGTTCGGCATCTTCCCCTATGTCGCCGTCGCCCTGGCGGTGGCCGTCGGCATCTATCGTTACACCATTGATCGTTATTCCTGGTCGTCCCAGTCATCCCAGTTCCTGGAGAAGAAGGCGCTGTTCTGGGGTTCGGTTCCCTGGCATTACGCCATCCTGCTGATCCTGCTGGCCCATTTCCTCGCTTTCCTGGTGCCGGGCGCCTGGGATGCGCTGCTCGGGGCGCCGTTACGGCTGTTGCTGCTGGAGGCGACCGGCATGGCGCTGGGGATCTGTACCCTGCTGGCGCTGCTGCTGCTGATTGTCCGCCGGGCCGGCAACGCCCGCCTTTGTGTGGTGACCAGCAGGGTCGACTGGTTGCTGCTGATTCTGCTGCTGCTGCAGGTCGCGACCGGCGTCATCATCGCCACCACCCTGCGCTGGGGAGGTCTCTGGTACGCGCACACCATTTCACCCTGGCTCTGGTCGCTGCTGACTCTGCGGCCGGACATCCAGTACCTGGCGGTGATGCCGGCGGTGGTCAAGCTGCACGCCTTCAACGGGTTCCTGCTGCTGGCGGTTTTCCCCTTCTCGCGCCTGGTGCATGTGGTCAGCGTCCCCTTCACCTACCTCAGCCGTCCCTACCAGGTGGTGGTCTGGCATCGCCGGCGCGCGCGGCAGGGGTGATGAGTTGGGCAGAGAGTTGTTTGACAAGGTCTTTTTTTCCGCTGATATCAGACTGAAAAGGTTTCTTTTATGATGGAGCAAAAGGCAACAGCCACTTCTCACAAGGTCCTGTTTCTCAATACCTTGGCCTTCACGGTTTGCTTCGCCGCCTGGATGTTCAACGGGGTGCTGGTCACCTTTCTGGCCGACAACCAGGTTTTCGACTGGGGACCGGTCGAAATCGGCTGGCTGATGGGGATTCCGGTGTTGACCGGTTCGATTTTTCGTCTGCCGGCCGGAATGCTGACCGACAAATTCGGCGGCAAGCCGGTCTACGGTACCCTGCTGTTTCTCTGCGCCATCCCGATGTTCCTGCTCTCGAAAGCCGACAGTTTCACCACCTTTGCCCTGTGCAGCTTCGGTTTCGGTCTGGCCGGGGTCAGCTTCTCCATCGGCATCGCCTTCTCCTCGGTCTGGTACCCGCGCGAGCGCCAGGGAACGGCCCTGGGGATCTTCGGCGCCGGCAACGCCGGCGCGGCTCTGACCACCATGTTTGCCCCGACCATCCTCAACCGGCTGACCGACAACGGCGCCAATCTCGACGCCTGGCGGCAGTTGCCGATCTATTACGCCATCATGCTGGCGGCGATGGGAGTGGTTTTCTTCATCTTCTCCGAGAACAAGAAACCGGCCTCCTCGACCAAGACCTTTACCCAGATGCTGACCCCGCTGAAGAATGTCCGGGTCTGGCGCTTCGGGCTCTACTACTTCCTGGTGTTCGGCTGCTTCGTGGCTTTCTCGCAGTGGCTGGTTCCCTACTTCGTCAACGTCTACTACCTGCCGCTGGTGACCGCCGGCCTGTTCGCCTCGGCCTTCAGTCTCCCGTCCGGGGTGATTCGTGCCCTGGGCGGCTGGCTCTCCGACCTGTTCGGCGGCCGCACGGTGATGTACTGGGTACTCGGTGCCTCAGTGGTGATCAGCTTCCTGGTGATCGTGCCGAAGATGGAGATCTATTCACCGGGGCGCGGGGTGATGGCCAAGCGGGCCGGGGTGGTGACCGCGGTCAACCCCGAGTCGATTGCGGTCGACGGCAAGAGCTACAAACTGAAGCTCAAGCCGCAGAACCTGGAAACCTTCGATGACCAGATGCTGATCCTGCCGACCAAGCAGGCCTGGCACGAGCCGGTGGTCGAGGTCGGCCAGCAGGTCAGGAAGAAGGAGTTGCTGGCCAAGGGGGTGACGCGGATCTTCTTCCAGGCCAATGTCTGGATTTTCGCCATCCTGATCATCATGCTCGGCAGTATCTGGGGGATCGGCAAGGCGGCGGTCTACAAGCTGATTCCCGATTATTTCCCTGACGAGGTCGGTGTTGTCGGCGGCATGGTCGGGGTGCTGGGGGGGCTGGGCGGCTTCTTTTGCCCGATTATTTTCGGTTACCTGCTGGAATGGACCGGGCTGTGGACCAGTTGCTGGATTTTCATGTGCGCCCTGTCGCTGGTCTGTCTGCTCTGGCTGCATCTCACGGTGCAGAAACTGATGCGCGAAAAACACCCTGAAGATATGCAGAAAATCGAACAGGACAAACAAACCATTATCGAAGAAGCTCTCAAGGAGTAAGGACCATGCCTATCAACCTGGACAAGTGGGACGTCGAGGACGAGCAGTTCTGGAATTCCCAAGGCAAGAAGATCGCCACCCGCAACCTGTGGATCTCGATTCCCAGCCTGCTCTGCGGCTTTGCCGTCTGGCTCTACTGGGGGATCATCACCGTACAGATGATCAACCTCGGCTATCCGTTCAGTCAGTCGCAGCTGTTCACCCTGTCGGCGATCGCCGGCCTGACCGGCGCCACCCTGCGGATTCCGAGCTCCTTCCTGATCCGCATCGCCGGCGGCCGCAACACCATTTTTCTGACCACGGCGATGTTGATGATCCCGGCGATCGGTACCGGGCTGGCCCTGCAGAACCGGGCCACGCCGATTGAGGTCTACTACCTGCTCGCCCTCTTCTCCGGCATCGGCGGCGGCAACTTCGCCTCCTCGATGTCGAACATCAGTTTCTTCTTTCCCAAGCGGGTGCAGGGGACTTCGCTCGGACTGAACGCCGGGCTGGGCAACTTCGGTGTCACCACCATGCAGATCGTGATTCCGCTGGTGATGACCTTCGGCCTGTTCGGCGGTGAGCCGCAGACCCTGATCAATACCAGCGGCACCCTGATCGGCAAGATCCCGGCCGGCACCGAGACCTTCATCCACAATGCTGGTTTCGTCTGGTTGCTGCTGCTGGTGCCGCTCGCCTTCGCCGGCTTCTTCGGCATGAACAACATCACCACCGAAACCGTATCGCCGAACCTGGCATCGACGCCGAAATGCTTCGCCATGATCCTCGGGCTGCTGGCGATCGCCTTCGTCACCTCGATCGCCGGTCTCTACCTGCTGCTGCCGCCGCCGGTCGGTTTGGGGCTGCTGAGCAAGTGGATCGTGCTGCCGCTGGTGATCGCCGCCACGGTTTACGGAATGAAATTTCTGACCACCGGCGGTCTGCGTGAAAATCTCAACCGCCAGTACCGGATTTTCAACAACAAGCACACCTGGGCGATGACCATCATCTACACCATGACCTTCGGTTCCTTCATCGGCTACTCGGCGGCCTTCGCCCTGTCGATCAAGGTTATCTTCGGCTTTTCCCATATCATGGTCGACGGGGTGATGACCCACAACACGATCAATCCGAATGGCCCCAGCGCGTTGATGTTTGCCTGGATGGGACCCTTCATCGGCGCCCTGATCCGCCCGGTCGGCGGCAAGATCGCCGACAAGCTCGGTGGCGCCATCGTCACCCAGTGGGTTTCGATCGTGATGGTCATCTCGGCCCTGGGCTGCGCCTACTTCATGAAGGCCGCCTACGCCTCGGCGACCCCGGAAGACTACTTCATTCCGTTCCTGGTGCTGTTCATCGTGCTGTTCACCGCCACCGGGGTCGGCAACGGTTCGACCTTCCGCTCCATCGCGGTGATCTTCGACAGCGAACAGGCCGGTCCGGTGCTCGGCTGGACCTCGGCGGTCGCCGCCTACGGCGCCTTCATCATCCCCAAGGTGTTCGGTGAGCAGATCAAGGCCACCACGCCGGAAAACGCACTTTACGGCTTCGCGATCTTCTATTTCGTCTGCCTGGTGATCAACTGGTGGTTCTATACCCGCAAAAACGCCTATATCCAGAACCCGTAACGGAACTCACAGCTATGGAGCAGATCCTATGACCGATTTTGAGACCGGCAAACTCTGCGAACGGATTGTCAACCAGGCCCCGGACGCAATCCTGTTCGCCGACAACCGGGGTATCATCCGTCTCTGGAACCAGGGGGCGGAGCGGATTTTCGGCTGGCCGGCCGCCGAAGCTTTGGGTCAGCCCCTTGACCTGATCATTCCCGAGAAGCTGCGTGGCCGACACGGGGAGGGTTTCGCCAGGGTGATGGCGAGTGGTATATCGAAATACGGCACCGACCTGCTGTCGGTGCCCGCGACCCACAAGGACGGTCACCGGCTGTCGGTCGACTTCTGCATCGTCATGCTCAAGGATGATCAGGGGCGGGTCGAAGGAGTCGCGGCGATCATGCGCGACATGAGCGCTCAGCGGCAGAAGGAGAAGGCGCTCAAGGAACGGGTTGCCGAGCTGGAGGAACGCTGAGAGCGACGGCGATGGGTCGGGCCCCGGGGTGATTCCGCGGGGCGTGACTCATCGTGTCTGGTTGTTTACCCTTATACAGATCTCTTCCACCACCTCTTCCAGGTTCTTCCCCCCCTCATCGATGGTGATTTTGGCCCAGCGCCGGTAACGCGGCAGCCGTTCGGCATAGAGTTCGGCAAGACTGCTGCCGGGATCGATGACCAGCCCGCGGCTTTCCATGTCGTGCAGGCGCTGCTCCAGTTCGTCCAGCGGGACATCGAGAAAGATGATGGTGCCGATGGCGGCCAGGTGGCACATCGCCGCCTCGCTGTAGATTGCCGAACCGCCGGTGGCGACCACCGCGTTGCAGGCGTTGAATTCCAGCAGTACCCGCTCTTCCAGGTGTCGGAAGGCGGTCAGTCCCTTACAATCAATAGTTTCCTGCAGCAGTCTGCCGGTGCGCATCTGGATCAGCAGGTCGGTATCGACGAAGCTGAATCCGAGACGCTTGGCCAGTATGACGCCGACGGTGCTTTTGCCGGCGCCCGGCATGCCGGTCAGGATCAGGTTGGACCGTTCGTGATTCATAGAGAAACCTAGGAGTCTGTCGGACTATTCGGGCTGAAGCGAAAATTTGGCTGATTGAGGTCAGATTTTAGCTCATTTGAGGGCAATAGCTGTAGCTATTGATCGAAAAGGAGCTGAAATATGGACCAATCAGACGGATTTGCAGCCAGGCCTTGGATAGTCCGTATATGGTCTCCCCCCTTTTTGCAAGGGCTTTGTGTCGTTAATGACAGGGACAGG
>NZ_NAAD01000033.1 GCF_002093115.1 Geothermobacter hydrogeniphilus
AGTAAGGCGGAGAGCGGGGCCGCGACCCCGCGGTGTTCTGCGAGGGCGGCCGATATCCGCACATCTGCTGCGTTGCTCACGCGTCTCGTCATTCCGACGTAGCTGCCGCTACGCCTCATTTCTCGGCGTGTGAGACGCCTTGCATCTGCACGAATCTCGACCGCCTTCAACGGTGGTGCTGAGGGCGGCCGATATCCGCACATCTGCCGCGTTACCCTCGGCCTTCAATCCTCGACGTAGCTTCCGCTACGCCTGTGGTTTCAGCCCTCGGGTGCCTTGCATCTGCACGAATCTCAGCCACCTTGAACCGGTTTGCTGACTTGGGGTGGTTCTGTTTTTTCTGATTTTTTTTTGGGTGTGAGGGCGGTCGTTACGCACCCGTTTGCGGTGTTGCACTCAGGCACGTCTCGACCGCCAGTGCTGGGGAGGCGTCGGCTCAGAACGGGAAAACCAGCGGGATCAGCAGGCTGCCGACCAGCCAGATCAGCAGGTTGAGGGGGGTGCCGACCTTCAGGTAGTCGACGAAACGGTAGCCGCCCGGACCCATCACTAGGGCGTTGGACTGGTGGCTGACCGGAGTCAGGAAACTGGCCGAAGCGGCCACCGCGACGGTCATGTAGAACGGTTGCGGGTTGACGCCGAGGTCGATGGCGGCTTCGAAGGCAATCGGCGCGATCAGTACCGCGGTGGCGGCGTTGCTCATCACCGCGGTGAGCAGGAAGGTGGCCAGAAACAGCCCGGAAAGAACCGCCCAGGGGCCGAGCGGGCCGAGCAGGTTGAGCATGAAATCAGCCAGCAGGCGTGCCGTGCCGCTACGTTCCATGGCGATTCCCAGGGGCAGGGTGCCGGCAATCAGGATGATGATCGACCAGTCGATGGCTTCGTAGGCCTCCTTGATCGTCAGGCAGCGGATCAGAACCATCGCCAGCGCCCCGAGGGTGGCTGCCAGCATGATCGGCATCAGGCTGGACGTCGCCAGGACGACGACGCCCAGCAGGATCAGGATGGCCGCCGGACCGCGGCGCGGCCGGAAGGGAACCCGGTCGACGTTGCCGAGCAGCAGAAAGCCATGGTCATGGCCGAGATGGATGGCCCGCTGCCTGGTTCCCTGCAGCAGCAGTACGTCACCGAAGCGCAGCACTACGTGATCGACCTTCTTCACCACCGGCGCGCCCTTGCGCCAGATGCCGAGTACCGTCAGTCCATGGGTGTCGGCAAAGCGGACGTCACGCAGGGTTTTGCCGACCATCTCCGACGTCGGGGTCAAAGCGGCCTCGACAACGACAATCTCTTCCTTGCTTGCTTCGATCGGAATGGGGTGTTCCGCTTCCTGGACCAGTTGCAGTCCTTTTTTTTCCCGCACCTTGAGAATGCCGGACGGATCCCCCTCCAGGAAAAGGATATCCCCGCTTTGCAGTTTGCGGTTTCTGTGAGGAAACGGGAACTTTTCCTTGCCGCGCAGCAGGGCCCGGATCTGCAGACCGAAATCACGTTCCAGCCCGCATCCGGAAATGGTTTTGCCGATCAGCGGGGAATTTTCCAGGAGTTCAACTTCGCTGATGTATTCCTTGACCTGGTAGGCCTCGGTGAGGGAACCGGCTTTGCGTTCCGGCAGCAGGTGGCGGCCGATAAGCAGCATGAAGAGAATGCCGCAGGCCAGCAGCACCAGGCCGACCGGGGAAAAGGAGAACATGCTGAACTCCTGGCCGGTGTGCTGCTTGAGCAGTTCGTTGACCAGGATGTTGGGTGGCGTGCCGATCATGGTGCAGACGCCGCCGAGCAGCGAACCGAAGGCGAGCGGGATGAGCAGCTTCGAGGGGCTCAGCCGGCTCTTCTGGGCGACGGCGGTGACCAGCGGCATGAGCATGGCGGTGGCGCCGATATTGTTGATAAAGGCCGAGAAGAGCGCGCTGGCGAACATGATCGCGGCGATCATACGGACTTCTGAGTTGCCGGAGATCTGCAACAGGCGTTCGCCGACAGGACCGAGGGCGCCGGTGTGCGTCAACCCGGCCGAGAGGACGAACATCGCCGCGACGGTGATCACCGCCGGGTTGGAAAATCCGGAAAACGCTTCCTGCGGGGTCACTAGGCCGGTAATGCCGACCGCGAGCAGCACCATCAGGCTGACGAGATCCATGCGGATCCACTCGGTGGCGTAGAGGATGATGGCGGTCAGCAGGATGATCAGGACCAGGGCGATGCTCATGGAGTCTCCGGGACTATGAAGGATTTGGGGATACCTGAATCAGTGAGTTTCTGTCGGATGGAGAGTGCAAGTGCTTGGTCCGAATGAGGTTTCCAAAAATCTGAAGCGCACCCATAGGTTCGCTGGTGATTTTTGGGAAGCTCAAGCGGATCAATGACCTGTGCTATCCGCCGACAAGGAGTTCACTGATTCAGGGATAAGTGTATCCGGTTCTAAGCCCGACTCAAGGAGTGGTGGTGCTGGGGGCGGCCGATACGCGCGCATCTGCTGCGTTGCTCCCGTACCTCTTCATTCCGACGTAGCTGCCGCTACGCCTCATTCCTCGGCACGTGAGACGCCTTGCATCTGCACACATCTCAACCGCCTCGGAACGGTGGTGTTGGGGACGGTCGATCCGCAGTTCCCATGAATTTTTTACAGGGAAATGTTACCGCCATCCCTGTTCCAGGAGATGAGAAGTTCACGGGTGGCCGGTTCCGGTTCCTTCGCCGCGAGAATGGCGCGAATGCAGGCGAACCCGGCGGCGGCGCAGTTTCTGACCGCGGCCAGGTTGTTCCGGTCGATGCCGCCGAGGGCGTAGACCGGCAGCCGGCCGGCGTGGCAGGCTTCGGCCAGGGCGGCGAGTCCGACCGGGGTGCCGTAGGGGAGTTTCGAGGGCGTGGCGAAAACCGGGCCGAAGGTGACGAAATCGGCCCCCGCGGCTTCGGCGGCGTGAAGTTCAGCGAGGCTGTGGGTGGAGACGCCGATCAGCCGCTCGGCACCGAGCAGGTCGCGGGCGACGGCGACCGGCAGTGAGTGCCCGCCGAGGTGGACGCCGTCAGCCTCGCAGGCCAGGGCGACATCAACGCGATCGTTGATCAGCAGACGGGCCTGATAGTCGGCGGTGAGCCGCCGTAGCTTTTCCGCCAGCGGCAGCAGTTGCGCCGCCGGCAGATCCTTTTCGCGCAACTGGACGAGTCGCGCCCCGCCGTCAAGGGCTTCGGCGACGGAGTGCAGCAGGTTGCCGTCGGCGACCGCCCGGCGGTCAGTGATCAGGTAGAGGGGCGGGGGCTCCATCGTCTGCTCAGTGGTTTGCGGCGTGCGCGTCGGGCCGCAGGAAGAGGCCGTCCCAGTCTTTCCAGACCGGGTCATAACCCTTCTCCCTGAGCATCGCCGCGAACTCGGCCGGAGTCCGTTCGTCGTCGATGGCGAATTGTTCGGTTGCCCGCTCTGCGCCGCTGTAGCCGCCGGGTGCGGTACAGCTGCCGGCGCTCATCTGGGTGATGCCGAGCGGCAGCAGGTGGTCGCGAAGTTCGGCGCTTTCCCGGGTCGAGAGGATCAGACCGGCATCGTTCAGCAGCAGGCGCATGGCGCAGATGAGTTGCACGAAGTGGCGGTCGGAGACCGTCACCGGCGGCTGGAAACCGCCGTCGGCCGGACGCATGCGCGGGAAGGACACCGACAACTGGCTGCGCCAGAAGTGGCGGGCCAGGTAGCGGCCGTGCAGACCGGTGAAGAAGGCTTCGCTGCGGAACGGTCCGAGGCCGAGCAGGGCGCCGATGCCGATCCGCCGCAGGCCGGCGGCGCCGCCCCGTTCCGGTGTGGCCAGGCGCCAGGCGTAATCCCGCTTTCTGCCGAACGGATGCAGCTGCTCGTAGAGTTCGGGGTTGTAGGTCTCCTGGTAGACAGTCAGGGTGTCGACGCCGGCGGCGACCAGGCGCGCGTACTCATCTTTCTCCATCGGGAAGACTTCGATGCCGATCGATGAAAAGAGCGGACGGACGCGTTCCACCGCCGCCACCAGGTAGTCGACCCCGGCGACCTTCGGCGCCTCACCGGTGAGCAGCAGCACGTGGCGGAATCCCTGTTTCGCCAGCACCCGGGCGTCGGCCTCGATTTCGTCCGCGTTCAGGGTGCGGCGCGGCAGCTTGTTGCCTGCGGAAAAGCCGCAGTAACGGCAGCCGTTGTGACATTCGTTGGACAGGTAGAGCGGCGCGTAGAGCAGGATGGTGTTGCCGAACCGGCGCCGGGTGATGCGGTGGGCTTTCTGCGCCAGCGGTTCCAGGTAATCTTCCGCGGCTTCCGAGAGCAGCGCCATGAAATCGGTCTCGCTCAGATGTTCGGCTGCCAGGGCGCGTTCGACGTCGGCGGCGGTCATGGCGGCGATCGCCTCCTCGACCCGTGCCGGGGTGTATTGCTGGATAATGTTGAGAAAACTCATATATGTTCCTTGCGGTCCATCCCGGTAGTTCGTGTCCCAGCTCGTGCGTGTTCAAACCGCCGAGAACATCATGGACATTGAACCGTCGTTTTCGGGGGGTGGAATTCTTGGCGCTCTTGGCGTCCTGGCGGCGGTATGGCTTATCAGTTTCCGTTCCGCAGAAATCCGGTCAACGGGCTGCTCGCTTCGGCCTGGACACGTTCCTCGCCAAGCCCGGCGAGGTAGCCCCCGCGGCCGGCTTCGACGGCCTTTTTGAACGCCGCTCCCATGGCGCCGGGGTCACGGGCGACCGCCAGGGCGGTATTCACCAGCACCGCGTCGGCGCCCAGTTCCATCGCCTCGGCGGCGTGACTCGGGGCGCCGAGCCCGGCATCGACCACCACCGGGACGATCGCCTGCTCGATGATGATGCGGATCTGGTCGCGGGTGCGGACCCCCTTGTTGGTGCCGATCGGCGCGCCGAGCGGCATCACCGTGGCGGTGCCGGCTTCCTGCAGATGCTTGGCCAGCACCGGGTCGGCGTTGATGTAGGGCAGAACCGTGAAGCCGTCCCTGACCAGGATCTCCGCCGCCTTGAGGGTTTCAATCGGATCGGGCAGCAGGTAGTAGGGGTCGGGGGTGACTTCCAGCTTGACCCAGGGGTCGCAGCCGGCGGCGCGGGCGAGGCGGGCGAGGCGGACCGCCTCCTCGGCGTCGCGGGCGCCGCTGGTGTTCGGCAGCAGCAGGTAGCGCTGCCGGTCGATATGGCTGAGCATGTCATCCTGGGGGTTCTCGACATCAACCCGGCGCAGGGCGACAGTGACGATCTCGGCGCCGGCACCCTCCATGGCGGCGACCATCGCCTGGTTGGAACTGAATTTTCCGGTGCCGACCAGCAGTCGGGAGTTGAAAGAGCGATCGGCGATGGTGAATTGATCGGACATGGGTGATTCCTTGTCAAATGAAAGGCAAGTGGTTCGGGACGCTGTCGGACAATCAAGGTCCAAAGGGCGAGTTTGCGAAGAGCATGGTCTTGTCCGTCAGCCGCCGCCGACGAACTGGACGATCTCCAGGCAGTCCTCTTCCAGCAGTTCGATGCTGCTGAACTGCTCGCGCGGGACCACGTCGCGGTTGCGTTCGACGGCAACGCGGGCGGTGTCGAGCTGCATCAGGCCCAGCAGCCCGGCGATGGTCAGTCCTTCATCGACCTGCCGTGGTTCTCCGTTGATGATCAATTGCATGACGTCACTCCTGTAGGGTCTTCTCCGAGCAGCAGTCGCAGTACGGCGTTGGCCTGGTGATGGGCGGCGACCCCGACCCTCGGTGCCATCAGCCCTTCGCCGGGGCCAGCGGCGCTGTCGCCGTCGCCGACCAGGTAGAAGTCGCGACCGGCGCGGCGGGTCAGGACCGTGTTGGCCGGTCCGAAGCCGGCCAGCCCGGAGGCGGCGACCACCGGTCTCCCGGGACAATGCAGCCGGAAACTTTCCAGCAGCATCGCCTTCTGGTCGGGCCGGTCGAAGGCTTCGACCAGCACCTGGACATCCGCGAAGATCGTCGCGGTGTTGTCGGCGGTCAGGCGGATATGGCGAGCTTCGATTTCGACATAGGGGTTGATGCGGCGCAGGTTTTCCGCCAGGGCCGTGACCTTGGGAAAGCCGAGCTGATCGACGAAATACTGTTGCCGGTTGAGATTGCTCGGCTCGACGATATCAAAATCGGCCAGGATCAGGCGGCCGACACCGACCCGCGCCAGGGCGATGGCAACGGCTGAGCCGAGCCCGCCGACACCGGCGATGCCGACGCAGGACTGCTTGATGCGGGCATGCACGCCGGGGGTGTGGCGGGCCATCAGCAGGGCTTCAAGTTCATCGGCCGAGGGAGTTTCTCCGCGGCGGATCAGCACCACCCGGTCGTCCGGCTGCAGCGGCTCGTCCCGGTCGCAGGGGAAACCGTTGCGGATCAGGATGTCGGCGTCCGGCTTGCTGCGGTCGCGCAGGGAGAAAAGGGTTTCTCCGTCCTTGATGTCGAGTGCCTGTTCGTTGAGATAGATACGCATAAAAGAAAACAGCCGCCTTGAAAAGAAGCGGCCGCAAACAGGTGGGACTGTTGTCGGTTGCCGCTTCCCTCCGCCGGCATCATCCGGATCAGGTTCAAAGGGTCATCCCGCCGTGGCGGAACTCTCAGTCGGTGACTCCCCTAGGGCATTGAACCGTCAAAGTAACAAGCGGTGGCCGATGCCGTCAACTCTTTTCCCCTCTTTTCCCCTTGCCCGCAGGGGATCTTTTGCTTACCATTGAGCCCTTTTCAAGTGACCCCATCCCGGAGTTTGACCATGAGTATTTCCACCCGTTATCGTGACCTGGCGGCCGAGGCCGCAGACCTGAATGCCCGGCTGAAGCAGGAGGCCGCCGAGGAGGGGGATCGCTGTGTCCGCCAGCTCGCCAAGGCGGTTGCCGCGCTGGAAGAGTTGCGTGAAGGGGTCGGTGAGATTCCCCAGATGCGTCTTGAACGTGAATTGACGCCGGTGCTGCTGCGGGCCCACAATGATATCGACCGGGCCCGCCTGTGGCTGGAAGAGGAGGATCGCGGCGACTGGTCGGCAAGGCTCTGGGGGTTGCAGCAGACGATCTATCGCCTGCTCAACGATCTTTAGCTGCGAGGGCGGCGGAGACGCACGCATCTGCTGCGTTGCTCGCGCCTTCAGTCGCTGCGACGTAGCCAGAGGCTACGCCTCACTCCCTCAGTTGCGAGGCGCCTTGCAGCTGCACGAATCTCGACCACCTTCAACGGTAGTGTGAGGGCGGCGGATACGCACGCATCTGCTGCGTTGCTCCCGCGCTTCGTCATTCCGACGTAGCTGCCGCTACGCCTCATGTTGCGAGGGCGGCCGATACGCACCCGCCTGCGGCGTTGCACTCAGCCTTCAATCCTCGACGTAGCTTCCGCTACGCCTGCGGTTTCAGACTTCGCGCGCCTTGCATGCAGGCACGTTTCGACCACCTTGAAGCAGTGGTGTTGAAGAGAAACGGCTATGAAATTGTGTCTGTTGGTTTAAATGCTTCCTCTGTGTAGCCCGTTTGTCTTCCTCCCTGCGTAGACCGCTTCACGCACCACCACTGCCGGGCGGTGCTACGCGAGCGCTGCGGGTTCCGTTGTCAGCATGGTTGCAAGGGGCAGTGTCCATGCCCGCCGCAGGCGATGGCCCTTTTCTGCTTCCTCTTTTGGGCCAGCAAAAGAGGAAGGCGGCGAGCGGGGCCGCGACCCCGCGGTTTTTCTGCGAGGGCGGCCGATAAGCATCCGCCTGCTGCGTTATGCTCACTCTTCGCTCCTGATGTAGCTGCCGCTACACCTCACTCCTTCAGTTGCGAGACGCCTAGCATCTACGCACGTCTCCACCGCCTCGAAGCGTCGGTGCTGGCTTTTTTGCGATCTTGCCGTTCCCCTCCCCCGTGGAAGCCACTGAACGGAGGGGACGGCCGGCGGAAACAGAGCCATGAATGTCTGAGGCGTAGCCGAGTTTTCATGGCTCCCGCCGGGCGGCTCCGGAGTGAAGGAACCCGCAGGGTGGCTTCGTCGGATGCCCTTCTTTTGCTTACTTTTCTTGGGCAAGCAAGAAAAGTAAGGCGCTGGCGGGCGCCCCCGCCTTTACTGCGAGGGTGGTGGGGGGACGGCGGATACGCACGCATCTGCGGCGTTGCTCACCGCCTTCAACGGTGGTGGGTCGGTCGATACGCACGCACCTGCGGCGTTGTCCGCGTGCATCAAGTGGTTGTGTGTGGCGCTTCAGATGATATGTGACGGGGCGGCTGCGGGGCGGTAATGGTAGCCGTTGTCATCCGGGGCCGTCAGCAGGTGGCAGCTGAGATAATGTTCCAGGTCCCGGACAAGCTCGTCGTCGTGGGTGAGGAACTGGATGCCCGCCTGGTAATGAAAGTTGTTTTCCGCGACGGGTTCTTGGGCGTAGACCACCTGGCAGGGGATTTCCAGCTCCTTCTTCTGTCCCAGCAGCGGGATCACGACCTCGAGGTTCTGTCCCGTGCGCAGCGGCCTGGTCGATGATTGCAGTTGCGCGCCTCCCGTTCCCAGAACATTGACCTCGCCGAGAAGATGTTCTCCCCGGTCGCAGACCAGGGCCGGAAGCCGGATCGACGCGCGCAGCTTCTTGCGGTCATACTGCGTCATGTGCTGTTGCAGGGCCCGATGCAGGGCGGGAATGTCCAGGGGATCGACCAGCTGGCTGCAGCCCGGCGGTGTCCGGGGGGATTGGCCTTCTCCGCAGCAGAGGATCGTGGCGGCGTTTTTCGTCTCTCGACTTCGGTATTTTTTGATCAGCGAGATTTCTTTTTCGCCCAGTGGCCGGTCAATCAGGGCCAGGTTCGCACCGTGGCCGGCCAGGGATGAAAACATCAGGTGACAGCGGGTGTAGGCGAAGACCCGGTAACCGAGTCGGCGCAGGATCCGTTCCAGTTGATGGTCTTCGTCGTTTTTTTTGAGTAGTCCGATAGCAGGCTGCGGCATGGGCATATCTCCCCCCTCCCGAGAGATCGGCGTGCTCAAGGCGGTCGACACAGATCTTCGCCGCCCCGCCTGACCTGCTGGTGCAAATCATTTTCCAATTCTGACCGAGACGGTGGCGTCAGGTTGATCCGTTGGGCATGATGGCGCTAACTGTCCTATAAGACATGGTTAATCTTTTTGTCGGAGTGGGTGGCGTGAGCTGTCGCGGGCCGCAGCCGGCAGACGGAATGCCCGCCGCGGCGTGAAAGGACGCACCCCGGTTCCGTCTTTTCGCCCGCCGGTATTCGGTCCGTCGCGCTTTTTTTGTGGCATGGTTGTTGCTGATTCAAAGGGCTTTTCAGATAGCTCCGGACATTCCCGTTTAAGAGGACGACTCTTCCATGCACCGCAAACTGCAGAATATTTTTTACGAGACCCGTGATCCCGAACTCTGCTGGGACGATATCGGTGGTTATGATGACGTCAAGCAGACCCTGCGTGAAATGGTCTGCCTGCCGATCCAGAAACCGGAGCTGATCGTCCGGCACAATCTCGGTCTGCCGGCCGGGGTGATGATGTGGGGACCGCTGGGCACCGGTATCACCATGCTCGCCGAAGCCTGCGCGAAAGAGGCGGGGGTCTCCTTTGTCTATATCTCCGGCCAGGAGATGCTCGGCAAGCATCAGGAGATGGTCGAGGCCTTCGATACCGCGATTCACGAGGCTCCCTGTATTCTCTTCATCTCCGATTGTGAATGGCTGGCGCCGCGGGCCGGCTGCGACTACGACTGGAGCCCGGGCAATCGTCGGGCGATCCCGCCGACCTTCGCCGACAAGGATCTGACCCGGCTGTTCATCGAGCAGGTCGACCGTATCAACGGCGTTTCCGGGGTGACCCTGCTCGGTTCCTGTTATCGTATCGACACCGTCGACCAGGCGCTGATCAAGGAGAAGAAGCGTTTCAACCGCAAGGTCTTCGTTCATCCGCCCACCGCCGGCGACCGGCGGGGCATGCTCGATATCTACATGGATAAAATGCCCAACCTCGCGCCGGGGATCGATCGGGACGCCCTGGCGGCCGCCGCCGAAGGTTATGTCGGTTGGGATATCGAAAGTCTCTGCAAGCGGGCCACGGTCAATGCCATCAAGGAGGACGCGACGGTGGTGACCGCGGCACACTTCGAGAAGGCGCTCAAGGAGGTGCGGCAGTTTCTGACTCCGGATATGGTGGAGAAGTATTGGGAGATACGGAACACAGACTGCCCCCACCACTATGAGTTCTAGGGGCGGTTCTTTTCCGCCAGCTCGGCGTTGGAGCGGCAACCCCCTTGTGCGACGTAGCTGCCGCTACGCCTCCGCGGGAATCGTCAGCCCGCCTTGATCTGACGAAAAATCCCTCGCCCTTCAGTGGTGCGGCAAGATGGACTCGCGCTTCGTTGACAGGTGCGAGGGGCGGGGTGTGAGGGCGGTCCTTGGCGCCATGCGTTCAAAAGCTCTCAACGCAGAGACGGAGAGGGGCAGAGGTGGGGAGACCCACAAGCCATTCTGGCTTGTGGGTTTAAACCCAGGCCGGATTTGATTCTCTTTGCGTCTCTCCCTCTCTGCACCTCTCCGTTAAAAAGGTTTTCCTGGTATGTTTTGGCGGCCAACGCTTTTTATCGCATGGTGAATCGACAGCACATGACCACACCGGCTCCCGACATCTTCGCCCGCATCTATGCCCGTCACGGCCATCGCTGCACCATGAGCACCCTCGGCGGGCGGATCGGTCTGGCGGTACTCCGCCTGCGAAGGGCGGAGTGGGAAGACGTGCGGGGCTGCTACCTGACACGAACCTGCGCGGTGGACGGTATCGTCGAGGTGACCGGTCTCAGCGAGGACGACGGCCGTCTGCAGGTGATACCCGAAGGTCGCCATCTGCTGCGCCTGGAACATGCCGCGGGGAGGCTTGAAATCGAACTTGCCCCGACGGCCCTCGAACTGGCCGGCAACTATCGTCGCCTCGGCTACCAGCTGGAGGCGGGGTGGGATGATCTTGATTTCGCCGAGCGTGAGCGTCGCGAAGGGCTGCGGGAAGAAGCTCTGGATGCGTTGCTGGTCAAGTTGTGGGAGATGGGCGATGACGAGCTGTTGCTGATCCGGGAAGAAAACCATGGCTGATCCCTGGTGGCAGCAATATCTCGGCGTGGTCTGGATGGAGATCGGCCGCATGTGGTGGATCTTCATCCTCTCGGCGCTGCTGGTCGGCCTGATCAAGGGTTACAAGCTCGATCTGCAGATCCGCGACGCCGTCAAGCGCAGCGGGCCGTTCGGTATCCTGGTCGCTATCGGCGTCGGCATGGTTTCTCCGCTCTGTGCCTGTGGTATTCTGCCGGTGGTGATTTCACTGGCGATGATCGGTACCCCGCTGGCGCCGCTGCTGGCGATCCTGGCAACCTCGCCGACCATGGGGCCGGATGCGTTGCTGCTCACCTGGCGCGGTCTGGGTATGGATTGGGCGATGTTGAAACTGGTCGGCTCCGGGGCTCTCGGGCTGGCGGTCGGCATGGCCACCCTCTGGGCACAGAAGCGCGGCTGGCTGGGGGCGGATGAGCTGCTGCTCAAGCCGGTTCTGCGTGAAGACGGGACCCTGGCTCCGGCGAAGGAGATCGGCGCCGCGGCCGGCATCGAGGTGCGTTCGATGCAGATTGTGCCCCGGTCCAGCAAGCTGCGTTTCATCTGGGACCGCAGTTGGGACGCGGCGCTTTTTACCGGCAAGTTCCTGTTGCTGGCGATCCTGCTGGAGGGACTGATCGTCACCCTGGTGCCGATGCAGTGGATCACCATGCTGGTCGGTCAGAAGAGCATCGTTTCACCGCTGGTGGCTTCGGTCATCGGTCTGCCGCTGCCGACCAACCAGATTCCGATCATTCCCATTCTGGCCGGGCTGCTGCAACGCGGCATTGACCAGGGCGCCGCCTACACTCTGCTGCTGGCGGGACCGGTTTCGAGCCTGCCGGCGATGGTGGCCCTGAACGGCATGTTCCGGCGACGGGTGCTGGTCCTCTTCCTCGGGGTCAGCCTGACCGTCTCTGTTCTGCTCGGCTGGGGCTGGCAGTTGATGAAGTTCTGACGTTCGTTGTCTTCCCTGTCGACGGCTTTTTGCCGCTGGAGTCCGATTGTGAGAGTCGTTGCCTGTTTTTTTCTCCTGCTGATACTTTTTTTTTCCGCCGGATGTTCCTGGCTTGGTGGAACCCCCGCAGGTCCGCTGTTGAGCGGCCGAACCATGTTGCACGGGCAACCGGCCGCCGGCATCCGTGTGGAAGCCTACCCGGCGGGCAGTTATTCCCTGGCGGAGCCCGCACCCTATGCGTCTCCGGCCAGTGACGCCGAGGGGCGTTTCGCTCTCCACCTGCCGGCGGGACGGTACTACCTGCTGGCGCGGGGGCGGGGGCTGTTCGCCTACTACGGTCGCAATCCGGTCATCCTCGGCGAGGAGGGAGTACGTGATCTCAATATCGGCCTGGTTCGGGACGCGAAACAGGAACCGGAACTGGACCCGATGGTTGTCAGCGGAGCGCTGATCCGGGTCAGTCTCAATGGTGAACCGCTTCCCGGCGCGACCCTCTATGCCTATCTCGATCTGACCAGTGAGATGAAAGGGATGGGCTATGCCATGACCGGCCCGAGTGACGATGAGGGCATCGCCGAACTGGCGCTGCCGGCCGGAACCTATTACCTGCTGGCCCGCAAGCGTGCCGACGGCAGCGGGGTCGGCCCGCTGCGGGCCGGTGACTTCACCGGCTACTATCCCGGCAACCCGGTCCAGGTCCACGAAGGCGAGGTGCTGCGGCTCGACATCCCGATGCTGCAGGTTCCGGAAAAGAGCGCCGATCTGCAGCAGAGCCTGTTCGGTCGGACCTCCCTGGCCGGGGTGATCCGGGACAGCTCCGGGAAACCGGTATCCGGCGCGCGGGTGGTGGTCTACCGCGACAGCCGGATGCTCAACCGTCCCGACTATGTTTCCAACCCGACCGGCGCCAACGGCCGGTTCCTGATCTCCCTGCCGGAAGGCGGCCGCTACTACCTGGCCGGTCGCAACACCCTCGGCGGCGCGCCGGGCCCGGGAGATCTCTACGGCACCTGGAACGGCAGTGACGATCATTCCCTGGTGGTCAAAACCGGTCAGCATCTGCGGGACATCGAGATTGTGGTGGAGGAGATGTGGTGAGGCGCCTGCTGGTTGTCGCACTGCTGCTGCTCACCGGTTGCGCCGGTCTGAAGGCCGGCGGCCGAACCCTGCTGGAGGACCGTACCATCAACACCGATACCGTCTGGCAGGGGGATTACCTGGTTGACGGCAAGGTGCGGGTGGTCGGCGGCGCGACCCTGACCATCATGCCGGGAACCCGACTGTTTTTCGTTCGTCGGGATCGTGACCGGGACGGCCTCGGCGATGCCGCCATCGAGGTCGAACATGGCTCGCTGGTGGCCCTGGGTACGGCCCGGCAGCCGATCGAATTCCGCAGTGCCGAAAAAGATCCGCGGCCGGGTGACTGGCTGGAAATCAAGGTCGATTTCGCCCGCAAGCTGCAGCTTTCCTATTGCCTGATCCGTGACAGTGCCCATGGTCTGCATGCTCATTTCAGCAAGGGTTCGCTGGAGGATTCAGTGCTGCGGAACAACATCGACGGCACCCGTTTCGGTCAGGGACGGTATGCGGTACGCCGCTGCCTGGTGGTCGGCAATCGCGGCAAGGGCCTCAATTTCCGCAACAGTGAAATGGAGATTCGCGACAATATTCTGCGCGGCAATCGTGCCGGTCTGTTCATTTTTGAAACCGACCGGCCGCTGACGGTGGTCGGCAATAATTTCGTCGCCAACCGGCACCATGTCCGTCTCGGGGATTTTTTTCGCGGCGACATCAGGCTCGGCCGCAACTGGTTCGGAACGCGTGATCGCCGAAAGATCGATGCCCTGCTCTATGACCGTGGAGAGGATGCGACCATCGGCAGCCTGCAGGCCGAACCGACCGACAGCTGGTTGCCCGGAACCGGACCGCGTCCCGCGGCGCTGCGCCTGGAACCGGATACTGAATTGTTCGGTGGTGGGTTTTTCGATGCCGGCGCGGTCAGTGACGGTCAAACGCTTTACCTCCCCGGATGGGATGGTTCGGCCTACGCCTTCGACAGTCGTGGACAACTGGTCTGGAAGCAGGCGCTCGGCGAGGTGGCCGATGCCGATCCGGCGCTGGATGATGAACGCCTCTACCTGCAGACCTGGGGGCGGGAGGTGCTGGCGCTTGACAGGAGCAACGGCCGTCCGCTGTGGCGTTTTCGTTATCCCGAATCGGTCCATGACGACCATCGCCAGGGCGGGCTGGTCCGGATTGGGGAACAGCTGCTGGTGCCGGCCTGGAACGGACGTCTTTACGCCCTTGACGCGGGCAGCGGCAAGCTGCTTTGGGAGCAGGACTGCGGGGCTCCGCTGCGTGCCGCGCCGGCGGTTGCCCGGGGGCGTATCTTTCAGCCCGGCGGCAGCGGCCGACTGAGCATCCTCTCGCTTGACGGGCAGCTGCTGAACACGCTCGACCTGGGCGCGCCGCTGCTGTCGACGCCGTCGGTGACCGCCGTAGGGGTCATCCTGGTCACTCGCGGGGGAGTGGTACTGGCTTTCGATGATGACGGCCGGCAGCTGTGGCGGCGCGACCTGGCCGAGACCTGCTATTACGGGGCGCCGGTCTTCAGTGACGGACTGCTCTATCTCGCCACCGCCGCCGGGCGGCTGCACTGCCTGACCGCCGACCGGGGAGAACTGCTCTGGAGTGTCGACCTTGCGGGCCCCTCCTATGCCACGCCGCTGGTTGCCGGGGGGCGGATATTCGTCGGTGACAACCGTGGCGTGATGCAGGTTTTTAACGCATTGAACGGTGACCCGCTCGCCCGGGCGGATTTCACCAATGCCATTCAGTCGACCCCGCTGCTGATTGACGGGCGACTGGTTTTCGGCGCCCGTGACAGCCGGATCCATTTTCTGCGGCTGCGCGAGGACTGATTCAATACTGAGTTTTCGCAACGCCATCATTGCTGAAGGAGAAACCATGGAAGAGAAGAAGGGGACGCAGAACCAGCAGGAGCTGCGCATCGAAATCCAGCTTGATGAAGAAACCGCCCAGGGCTGCTATGCCAACCTGGCGGTGGTCAATCATACCGATGCCGAGTTTACCCTCGATTTCATTTTTGTTCAGCCCCAGGCACCGCGGGCCAAGGTGCGTTCGCGGGTGATCACCTCGCCGCGGCATGTCAAGCGGTTGATCCAGGTGCTGCAGGAGAACATGGCGCGTTACGAAGCCCGGTTCGGGCCGGTGACGGTCGAGCCCGGGCCGGAACGGGAACCGGTCGGGCATTATCACTGAGGCCGCTGGCACGGAACTTGTTTGTATGTCCGGAGGTTCCAGCCTCCTTGCGGTGGTTTTTCTCAGGAGAAGGATGTCATGAAACAGAAAGTTCGTTTGCTGGTCGGTTGTTTCGTCGTGCTGCTGGTCTGCCTGTCGTTGTCGCCGGGGAGCGCTCGGGCCTGCGTCGGCAAGACCCTGGTCCTCGGCGCGGTCAACAATCCTCAGCAGCAGGTTCTCGCGCAACTACTGGCGGTGCTGATCAGTGAACGGACCGGGACCACGGTCAAGGTGGTCAATTTCGACAATCACCGGCAGATTCACCAGGCCTTGCTGAAGGCTGACCTCGACATGTACATCGAGTATACCGGCGCCGGGCAGGTTGACATCCTCCATGGCGAACCGATCACCGACGCGAAACAACTCTACCAGGCGGTGAAAAAGACCTACAATCAGGATCTCAACCTGATCTGGCTCAAGCCGCTTGGTTTCAGTGCCGAGGGGGTTGCCCCCCCCGGGGTTCCGGCCGAGGCGGCGCCGGTGGTACGCAAGGACACGCTGAAAAAGTTCCCCGCCCTGGCGCGCCTGATCAACAAGCTCGGCGGCCGGGTTGATCAGGATGAAATCAGGCAATTGGAAACCGCGGCCGCCAGTCAGCCGCCGCGCCGGGTGGCCCGGGCTTTCCTCAAACAGAAACGACTGATCTAGTGAATCGTCGCGCCTTCATCCGCCGCAGTCTGCAGGTTGCGGCCCTGACGGCCGTCGGAGGTCTTCCCTGCCTTGATCTGCAGGCCCTGCCGGCGGTCGCGGCCGACCCGCCCCTGGCTCTGCGCAAGGGTACCGATATCCCCCGGCTGGTGCGTGAAACGGTTGCCGCCCTGGGCGGCATGCGGCGATTTGTCAAACCGGGGGAGACGGTGGTGGTCAAGCCGAATATCGGCTGGGACCGTACCGTTGAGATGGCCGCCAATACCCACCCCGAGGTTGTCAGGGAAGTTGTCCTGCTCTGTCTTGAAGCCGGTGCCGGGCGGGTGAGGGTGTTCGACCGGACCTGCAATGATCCGCGTCGCTGTTACCGCCAGAGCGGTATCGAGGATATCCTGCGGGAGATTCCCGACAAGCGGCTGCGGGTCGAACACATGGATCGCCGCGCCTATCACGAGCTGGCTATCGCCGGCGGCGTCAAGCTGAATCGCTGGTCCTTTTACCGGCCCGCCCTAGAGGCGGACCGCTTTATCAACCTGCCGATCGCCAAGCATCATTCGATCTCGGGCCTGACTCTCGGGATGAAGAATGTCATGGGAGTGATCGGCGGCAATCGCGGGGTCCTGCACCGCGGTATCGATCAGGCCCTGGTTGACATCAACCAGGTGGTTCACACCGATCTGACCATCATCGACGCGACCCGCATCCTGGTCGCCAACGGTCCCCAGGGAGGACGGCTGGAGGATGTTGAAGTGCGCAACACCCTGATCGCGTCCCCCGATATTGTCGCCGCCGATGCCATGGGCACCACTCTCTTCGGCCTGCAGCCGGCGGATCTCCCCTCGGTCGTTGCCGGTGCCCGTCGCGGGCTCGGGGTGATGGACCTTGACCGGGTGCGGATGGTCTGATGAACGGTCTGCGCCGCCTGCGGATCGTCTGCCAGCTCGGCTGCCTGCTCGGCTTCTTCTGGCTGTTTGTGGCCACTGAATATCGTGGTCTGGATGAACTCCCTTACCCGGTCTCGCTGCTCTTCCGCATCGACCCGCTGGCCGCCCTGGCCGATTTCTTCGCCCCCGGCGCCTTCGCCTGGCGCCTGCTCTGGCCGGCACTGCTGGTCATCGTCGCGACCGGTCTGCTCGGACGTTTCTTCTGTGGCTGGATCTGTCCGTTGGGAACCACCCTCGACGGTGCCGGCAGACTGCTGAAAAGCCCCGGCGGCAGGCCCCGCCCGGGGCTGCGCAAGATCAAGTACCTGCTGTTGCTGGGCCTTTCCGCCGCCGCCCTGTTCGGCGTCCAGGTTTTCGGCTGGTTTGACCCCTTAAGCCTGTTTCTGCGTACCCTGACCTTCAGTCTCTATCCGGTCTACAACCTGTTCGCCAACCGGGTTTTCGATTTTTTCTATGACCATCAACTGCCGCTGATTTCTGACCTGGTCAATGGCGCCTATCCCTTCTGGCGCGATCACCTGATGGCCTTTCAGCAGCCGGTTTTTGCCCTCGGGCTTTTTACCGCGCTGGTTTTTCTCGCGGTGCTGCTGCTGGAAAAGTTCGAGCGTCGTTTCTGGTGCCGCAACCTCTGCCCCCTCGGCGCTCTGCTCGGTCTCTGTTCCCGTCACGCGCTGGTGCGCCGTGAACCGGCGTCGCTGTGCAGTGACTGCAGCCGCTGTCAGAGCGCCTGCCGCATGGCGGCAACCGGCAGCGACGGCCACGCCCGCAGTGAATGCGTCCTCTGTTTCGAGTGCACTGAATACTGCCCCGCAGAGCGGGTCCGTTTCGGTTTTCACAGCCGTGAAGGATCCGGGCAGGTCGATCTGCGGCGCCGCGAGGTGGTCACCGCTCTGGCGGTCGGGGCATTGGTCGGTCCGACCGCTTCCATTGCCCCGGCGGCGGCTTCCGCCGATTCCTACCTGCTGCGACCGCCGGGAGCGGTGGCCGAAGATGAATTCCTGCGCCGCTGCATCCGTTGTGGAGAATGTCTCAAGGTCTGTATCGGTCGGGCCCTGCAGCCAGCCTGGCTCGACGCCGGCCCGCTCGGGTTGTGGACCCCGCGCCTGGTGGCGCGTTTCGGCTACTGTGAATACAACTGCACCCTCTGCGGGCAGGTCTGTCCGACCGGGGCCCTCCGCCCGCTGACACTTGAACAGAAGCACAAGACGGTCATCGGCCTGGCGGTTCTCGACAAGGACCGCTGTCTGCCCTATGCCCGCAATGAAGAATGCCTGGTCTGTGAGGAACATTGTCCGACCGGTCGCAAGGCGATTGTTTTTGAACAGAAGCAGGTCCTGGTGCGGAGCCGGATCAAGATGTTGAAAATTCCGCGGGTGGTGGGAAAGCTGTGCATCGGTTGCGGTATCTGCGAAACCAGGTGCCCGGTCGAGGGGCGCTCCGCGATTCGGGTCACGAACGAGAACGAAAGCCGCAGGAAGCGTGATGGCCTGGCCTGGAAGGCTGATGAAAAACGCCCATCTGCTTGATAGTGTTGCTGTTGCTGGTGCCGCCCGGCCTGCTCCGGGCCCAGTCCGCCGACCGGAGAAGAACGTCAGGCCACCATCGCTTCGACCCGGTTGCGGCCGGCGCGCTTGGCGTTGTAGAGGGCGTAGTCGGCCTCCCGGATCAGGTCATCGAGTGACTGAACCGTATCCGCCGGCGTGGTGGCGATGCCGAAACTGGCGGTCATCCGCAGTTGACTCAAATCTTCGAAAACCAGTTTTTCGGTGGCCTGCCGGAGCCGCTCGGCGACCTGCGCCGCTTCTTCAATGCCGGTTTCCGGCAGGATCAGGGCAAACTCTTCGCCGCCGTAGCGGGCGGCGGTGTCGTACTGCCGCAGGTGTTGCTTGAGCAGCGTGGCGAGTCCCTGCAGAACCGCATCCCCCTTCTGGTGCCCGTAGGTGTCGTTGATGGTTTTGAAATGATCAATATCGATCATGATCATCGACAGAGGGGCGTTCTTTCGCTGGCTGCGCTCGAATTCCTTGGCCAGCCCCTCCATCATGAAGCGGCGGTTGTTGAGTCCGGTCAGCGGGTCGGTATGCGAGAGTTCCAGCAGCATCTGGTTGCTCTTTTTGAGCTTGTCCTGCAGTGACTTGATTTTCAGCTGCACCTTGACCCGGGCGATCATTTCGGCCGGGTCGAAAGGCTTGGTGACATAGTCGCTGGCTCCCTCTTCCAGTCCGCGGACCTTGGTTTCACTGTCCTCGCGTCCGGTCAGCATGATGATCGGGATATCCTGCAGTTCTTCCCGGCTGTTCATCATCCTCAGAAATTTGAAGCCGTCCATCCCCGGCATTTCAACATCACAGAGAATCAGGTCGATCGGTCGATTCAGGGCGGTTTTGAAGCCCTCGATGCCGTCACCGGCCTCGTAGACGAATTTGAACAGGGATTTTTCCTTCAGGATATCGATGACCTGCTGCCGGGCAAGTTTCGAATCGTCAATGATCAGGATGGCTGATTTCATAGGTTCCTCGTCTTCGAACAGGAGATGGTCCCTATTTATAACGTCCCGGCAGGCGTTGTAAAGTTTCTCAGCGGGTATAATGGTAGAAAGCACTGCCGCCCCTTACCGTAGGAGGTGTCTTATGTCGTTGGTCAAGACCTGGTATGAACCGCAGGCCGCTGCTGATAAATTCGGTATTCCTCTTTCCCGGGTGAAGGCCTGGGTCGATGACGGACTGGTCCGGTTCGAGAATGAAGAGGGAAAACTTGTCCGCGTCAATATTGACGATGTGAGACTGGAAGTTGAGACCATGGTACGCTTCAACTGACCCGGACTATAGTTCTTTTCGACTCCTGTCATCAAACCATTAGCCCGTTTTTTTTCTGCCCGGCAGGGAAGGAAAACTGTTTGACATGAGGCCTGATTGCACCCTGGTGGTGATCGGCGGCGGAATTGTCGGTCTGGCGACTGCCCGAAAGTTGCTCGAAGTACGGCCTGGATTGCGGTTGCAGGTGCTGGAAAAGGATGCCGAGGTCGCCTGTCAGCAGACCGGTCACAACAGCGGTGTCATCCATTCCGGGCTCTATTACCGGCCAGGTTCCCTCAAGGCCCGTCTCTGCGGAGAGGGGCGGGAAGCGTTGTATGACTATTGCCGGCGGCGGGAGATTCCCTTTGAACGCTGTGGGAAGCTGGTTGTGGCGCTGGATGCGGAAGAAGTCCAGCGCCTTGAAGCTCTGCAGCGACGCGGCGAGGCCAACGGGCTTGAGGGCCTGCAGTGGCTGGATAAGGCCGGACTGAAGCGGTATGAGCCGCATGTCGCGGGGATCTCCGGACTGTGGGTGCCCCAGACCGGGGTGGTTGACTATCGCCGGGTCGCGGCGGCCCTGGCCGAGGATATCGAGGCGGCCGGGGGAGAGGTGGTGACCGGTTGCCGGGTCGGGCGTATTCGGCCTGCCGGGGATGGTTTCTTCCTTGAGACCAGCCGTGGCCGCAGGCGCTGTCGTTACCTGGTCAACTGCGCCGGTCTGCAGAGCGACCTGGTCGCGCGGCGCGCCGGTCTTGACCCGGCGGTACGCATCGTACCGTTTCGCGGCGAGTATTATCATCTCGGCGAGCGGGGGGCTGGACTGGTCCGGCACCTGATCTACCCGGTACCGAATCCCGACCTGCCCTTTCTCGGTGTTCATTTCACCCGCGGCATCGATGGTCGGGTCGAGGCCGGGCCGAACGCGGTGCTGGCCTTCAAGCGTGAAGGGTACCGGCGCTGCGATGTCTCTCCCATTGATCTTCTGCAGACCCTGAGTTATCCGGGGTTCTGGAAAATGGCCGCCGGATTCTGGCGGATCGGCATCGCCGAATGTCACCGTTCCCTGAGCCGTCAGGCATTCCTCGCCGATCTGCAACGCCTGTTGCCGGACCTGAACGCCGCCGATCTGCGGGATTGGGGCAGCGGCGTCCGTGCCCAGGCGGTGGATCGGCACGGGACGCTGGTCGATGATTTCGTCATCGCGTCGGCGCCGGGCATGATCCATGTTCTCAACGCGCCCTCGCCGGCGGCGACCGCCGCGCTGGCGATTGCCGGAGAGATTGTGCGGCGGGCGCAGGAGGAATTCGGACTTTGATTTTCTCCCGGGAGCGCTGGCGAACGGGCGCGAAACTGCTTTTTTCGATTCTTAATCTCAGCAGCCTCCGCTGCAGTCACAGCTCGCTTCCTTGCCGGTCAGCCAGCCGTAGATGATGGCACTGGCGCAGCCGACCCCGGCTTCGACCTTGAGGGCGTCAAAGGCGCAGTTTTTGGCGCAGGCACCGCATTCCATGCAGCGCTCGCGGGCGTCGATGCGGGCCTTGCCGTCCTCCACCCGCAGTACGGCGTGGGGGCAGACCTGTTGGCAGAGTCCGCAGCCGGTACACTTCCCGCTGTCCAGTTGAAGACTGACGTATTCGTTCAGATAAGCATATTCGCGCATCGCGGGACTCCTTTCAAAAAGCCGCCCAGAGCCAGCTTCCGGCAGCAATCAGGAGTGCCGCCGCCTGCAGGGGGATTGACCGGCGCATTTCCTTTTCCACCCCGGACGGGGAGGTGAAGGTGCTGGAGCCGGTAAAATTCATCGCGTACCAGGAGGCGATGGCCGGCAGGGCCAGCAGCAGGGCGAATCCGTCAGCCGTGCCGAGGTCCCGGCCGAAGATCAGCAGCGTCAGTAGCGCGATGATGCTGCCGACCAGCGCCCCCTTTGCGGCAAAGGGCCGCCAGGGCAGCCAGGGCAGCAGTATCGGCGTGATGACCGCTCCGGCCAGCAGGCCGGCGATAAAGACCAGCAGCGCCCCGCCGCCGCGATGGACGAGCGCGTTGAAACTGAAAATCGAGGGGCCGATGCCGCCGAGAATCAGCACCGCCAGCAGCGCGTAGAGGGTCGGTCGACCGAGCCCGGTCAGTTCGACCGGGGTCAGAATCAGGCGGTCCCCGGTACTGAAACGGACGCGTCGCATCTCTTCGCCCGCCTGATATCCGGCATCGAGAAAGGCCGGCAGGTCGCTTGCCCGCACCGGGCCATAGATGACTTTGAAGCCGCAGTCGCGTCTGACCTCGTGGCCGGCAACGCCCGGCGCTCCGAGTTGCGGGACGATCAGCCGGCGGTGGCTGACGACCCGGTCCAGTCCGGTCTCTCTGACCCGACGGATGATTTCCTCTGTACCGAAGGTTCCCTTGCCGGCGGCACACCAGACGTTGATGCCGTGGGTTTCGAGGACCAGCAGCCAGAGATCGTGCCCCTGCAGTTCCCTGCGCAGGGCGTCGAAGCTGAGCTTGTAGTTGGCGCTGACCAGGACATCGGAATCGGCATCGGGGTTGCCGACGGCGTAGAGGCCGGGTGCGACCCGGTAACGGTCGCGACCGATGCCCCAGCGCATCTGCCAGCGACCGATATGGTCGAGGGTCGTCAGGCGGGTGCTCACCTGCGGCACCTCACCGACCGGCGTCGGCAGGAAGCCGCAGACGAAGTGCCAGAGACGGTGACCGGGGCGTTCCCAGCTATGGCGGATGGCGGTGTCATCCTCAGTGCAGCAACTGCTTTCGGTTGTCGTTTCGCAGCACCCGGGGGTGCCGCTGCCCTCCACTGCCGATGTTGGTGGTGAACAGCAGGAGGATATGCTGTCCTCCCGCGTCGAATCTGTCCGCGGCGGGCAGCAGGAAGATGTTGCCGGGTTATCGGCGGGTTTCGCTGTTTCGCTTTCAGCCGGTCCGCAGCTGCATTTCTGCTGTGATGAAGCGGGTTCTGCCATCGTTTTCTCCACCCTGATACTAGGTTGTCCTGAATCAGTGAACCCCTTGTCGGCGGATAGTGCAAGTCATTCATCCAACAGGAACCCACTATGAAAAAAGCCGGTCCGCATCTTAACGCGAACCGGCCCGGGGGTAAAGAATTCCGCGACTGGGGACTGTCTCAGATCGGGCGCCCGCCCATTGCCTTGAGGGTCGCATGGGCGTTGCGCAGCAGCTTTTCGGTCGTCTGCCAGTCAATGCACTTGTCGGTGATCGAGACGCCGTATTCCATTTTGCCGCGATCCTTCTGGATCGGCTGGTTGCCGGCCTTGAGATTGCTCTCGATCATCAGCCCGCAGATCGAGCGGTTGCCGGCCCTGAGCTGTTCGAGCACGCTGTCCAGAACCACGGCCTGGCGGTTGTGATCCTTGTTGCTGTTGCCGTGGCTGCAGTCGATCATGATGCCGCGGCTCAGGCCGGCTTTTTCAAGCTCCTGCTCAGTCGTCGCCACATCTTCGGGAGAGTAGTTGGGGCGGTTGCTGCCGCCGCGCAGGACGATATGAACATCCGGGTTGCCGATGGTATGCACGATGGAGGTGCGGCCCTCGCGGTTGACGCCAAGGAAGTAGTGGCTGTGATGGGCGGCCTGCATGGCGTCGAGAGCGATCCTGAGATTGCCGTCGGTGCCGTTCTTGAAGCCGACCGGGAAGGAAAGACCGCTGGCCATTTCCCGGTGGGTCTGGGATTCGGTGGTACGGGCACCGATTGCCCCCCAGCTGATGAGGTCGGCCAGGTACTGCGGGGTGATGGTGTCAAGCATCTCCCCGGCGATCGGGATCTGCAGCGAGGTGATGTCACTGAGCAGCCGCCGGGCAATGCCGAGTCCCTTGGAAATCAGGTGGGAGCCGTCGAGGTCGGGATCGTTGATCAGGCCCTTCCAGCCGATGGTGGTGCGCGGTTTCTCGAAGTAGACCCGCATCACCAGCAGCAGCTGGTCTTCCACTTCGCGGCTGAGAACCGACAGTTTCTCGGCATACTCCAGGGCCGCTTTCGGGTCATGAATGGAGCAGGGGCCGACGACGACGAACAGCCTGCGATCCTCACCCTTGAGAATATTCTTGATCGCATCGCGCGATTCGGTGACGAAGGCGGCGTCACGTTCACTGACCGGCAGAACCTGCTTCAGTTCCGCCGGGGCGATGATCGGGGTCAGGCCGCTGACGTTGAGGTTGTTGGTGCGCATCATGAGGGTTATCCTTTGGTCGGCGGTGGGTCTTGTTTTGCGCTTAATAAACAATGGTTTAGCAGCGACAAAGCAGTCATCTGAAGCGTGCGGCGGTACTGTAGCGGTTTTACCGGCGGTTGTCAAAAAGACCGCCCGGGGCCGCCTGCCGAAAGGTTTGACAGGCATGGCACGATTCTGTATAAATGTCCTTTGATCGTAATTTTTTCTCGTAAAAACCAAGGGTTAGAAAGGGTCGTCGAAGGCCATGGGGATTATCTTCGAGTCGTTGATCAGTATTGTCAACCTGGTTTTTCAAATCTACCTTTTCATTGTCATCGGTCGGGCTCTGATCTCATGGGTCAATCCCGATCCCTACAATCCGATCGTGCGCTTTCTGCACAACGCGACCGAACCGGTTCTGTACCGCATTCGCCGCCTCATCCCGCTGCAGTTCGGCGGGTTTGATTTTTCGCCGATCATCCTGATGCTGGCCCTGGAGGTCGGTCGCAAGCTGGTGGTCGGGCTGATCGTGATGCTGGCGGGAAGCATGGGGGCCTGGTGATGGCGATTACCCCGATTGATATTCAGCAGCACCAGTTCAAGACCCGGTTGCTCGGCTACGATACCGCCGGAGTCGACCAGTTCCTGGAAATGGTCGCCGATGAGCTGGAGCGCGTCAGTCGTCAGCACCAGGAGGTCAGGGAAGAGCTCGCCCGCACCCGCTCCTCGCTGCAGGAGATGCAGCAGCGGGAGTCGACCCTCAAGGAAACCCTGCTGACCACCCAGAAGATGGTGGAGGATATCAAGTCCAACGCCCGCAACGAGGCGGAAATCATCCTCACCGAGGCGGAGCTGAAGGCCGAACGGGTGGTGCGGGATGCCGAGCAGCGCCGCATCCAGCTGATCAACGAAATCCAGGAGATCAAGCGGCAGAAGATTTCCTTTGAAACCTCGCTGCGGGCGCTGGTGGAAAGCCACATGCGACTGCTTGACCTTGAGGTTGTCGAACTTGAAAATGCCCGCCGGGATGAAAAACTGCTGGAGGAGCCGCTCCCTTTCGATGAAGCCTCCGCTCCCCTGCTGGTCCCCGAGGATGACGAGGAGGATTGATGCCCTGCCTGCAGAGTACGGCCGACGGCGTCGTGCTGGCCATCCTGGTTCAGCCCCGGGCAAGCCGCAACCAGCTGGTCGGAATGCAGGGGAATGAATTGAAGGTGCGCCTGACCTCGCCGCCGGTGGAGGGGGCCGCCAATAAGCTCTGCGGCCGGTTTTTCAGTAAGCTGTTCGGTATTGCCCGGGGGCAGGTCGAACTCATAGCGGGAGACAAATCCCGCCATAAACGCCTGCTGCTGCATGGCGTTTCCGAGTCCGACGCCCGTCGGGTCCTCTCCGAATACCTGCCTTCCGACTCCTGAATCAGTCCAGATAGGTCCTGAACAGCGGCCGCAGTGAATCAAGTTCCTCTTCGATGCCGACCGGCACCTGGCGGGCGAGGATGTCGAGGATGACCAGGGCGTTGAGGGTTGAGTCCTGGTTGACAATCCGATGCAGGCGGTTGGCCAGTTGCCGGTTGACAATGCGCAGGTCGGTGTAGATGGTATACAGCCCCGCCAGATTCAGGTCGGCATCCTTTCCCACCCGAGATCGAAAGTATTGACCCAGCAGGTACATGCTTACGGCCCGGTAGAGGGTTTCATGTTCGTTGGCCAGGGGCAGGTGGAAACGGGCCATCGGTTTGAACCAGGCGGTGCGTGGACAACCGCTGACCGCCAGCAGCAGGCCCATCAGTGAACCCAGGGCTTTCTGGGCGGTGATGCTGCCGCGGATGATGCGTTCCGGAGTGACCACTTCCAGCACCAGTTGCTCGTGGGAGACCAGGTCACTGCAGCAGTCGACCAGGGGGGCGATGGCGGCTGCCGCCGGGCAGAAGGGGATCTGGGAGGTCTGCAGGGGACAGTGGGGGCACTGGTGGAAGTCGAGGGCTGCCCATTCCGGAGGATCCTGCCGCGGTCGGTCAAGCAGATCGAGGTTTTTCGAGTCGAGCGCCAGGTGGAAGCGGACGGTTTCTCCGGGAGGCAGCAGACAGCGATATTCAATGGCCAGTGGTTGCATGGAACGTTTTGCTCACAGGGTTGCCTGAATTCGTGGGTTCCTGTTGGATGGAAAGTGCAAGTGCTTGGTCTGAATGGGATTGCCAAAAATCTGAAGCGCACCCATAGGTTCGCTGGTGATTTTTGGGAAGCTCAGGCA
>NZ_NAAD01000034.1 GCF_002093115.1 Geothermobacter hydrogeniphilus
GAGCGCGGAGGCGTAGCGGCAGCTACGTCGCACAAGCGAAGCGGGTCTGCAACGCGGAGTTGATGAAAAAGCCAGCGCCCTCGCAACAAAAAAAGCCCGGCTCAAAAGAGCCGGACTTGTTTTTGTTGGTGCCGAAGGCGAGACTCGAACTCGCACGGCCGTTGAGCCACCGCCCCCTCAAGACGGCGTGTCTACCAGTTCCACCACTTCGGCAAGCGGGTTGTATTTATACTGATTCAGATCACGTCTGTCAACCCGGATCTGCTATTTTTTTGCATCCGCGGCAGGGGCCGCTTTTTCTGCTGTCGGGGCCGGAGCCGCGGGTGTCGCCGGAGCTTCCTGCGCGGTCGGAGCGACCTGCTCGGGCATCACGCTGCTGGCGCCGGGCAGGCCATGGAAGTAGGCAAGAATCAGGCTGGTGAGCATGAAGATCACCGCCGCGCCGGTCGTCAGTTTGGCCATGAAGGTCTGGCCGCCGGTGGCACCGAAAACGGTCTGGCTGGAACCGGCACCGAAGGATGCGCCCATTTCAGCTCCCTTGCCGCTGCCCTGAACCAGGACAATGGCGATCAACGCGAGACAGACAAAAACATGAAGTACAACCAGAAAAGTAACCATCGGGCAATTCGCTCCTCTAGAATCGTTATTCCTTTGAACCGGCAGACTCTAGCATAAAATCTTCGTCTGAAAAAGACATTAATTTGTTCCGTTGAAATTCATGATACGGATAAAATCATCGGCGTTCAGGCTGGCGCCGCCCACCAGGGCGCCATCGATATTGTCGCGGGCCATCAGTTCGTCGACGTTGCCCGGCTTGACACTGCCGCCGTAGAGAATGCGCAGCTGCTCCGAAACCTGCAGATTGAACTGCCCGGCGATCAGGCCGCGAACGAAGGAATGTGCCTCCTCGGCCTGGTCGCTGGTGGCGGTCTTGCCGGTGCCGATGGCCCAGACCGGTTCGTAAGCGACAATAACCCGGTCCATCTGCTCTTCGCTCAATCCGGCAAGCCCCTGGGTGACCTGCTCGCTGAGAACGTCGTACATACGACCGGTTTCGCGTTCCGCAAGGGTTTCGCCGATGCAGAAGATCACCCGCAGACCGGCGGTGAGGGCAGCCCTGATCTTGGCGTTGATCAGGTCATTGCTTTCACCGAACAGCTGTCGCCGTTCGGAATGCCCGAGGATGACATGACTGCAGCCGGCGTCGAGCAGCATCTGCGGGGCGACTTCCCCGGTGAAGGCACCGCTTGACTTGTCGCTGCAGTTCTGGCCGGAAAGCTTCAAGTTGCTTCCCTGCAGTTCGGCGGCAACCGTCGCCAGCGCGGTAAAGACGGGAGCGATAATGAAATCGGCATGGTCGATCCCGGCGGCGGCCTGTTTCAAGGCTCCGGCCAGTTCGACCGCTTCGGCGATGGTTTTGTGCATCTTCCAGTTGCCGGCAATCACGGGACGGCGCATGGGGTTCTCCTTTTGTGAAATGATGTAATCCTGATTTTAACGCAGAGACGGAGAGAAGCAGAGACGGAGAGAAAACAGACAAAGATATCAGCTGAACGCAAAAAATCTCTTATCCTGGAGTTTTCTCCGCGGGCTCTCCCTCTCAGCGTCTCTCCGTTGAAAAAGATTTGATCAGTATCATGCTTTGTCCGTCAGGGCCACGATCCCCGGCAGTTGTTTGCCTTCGAGAAACTCGAGGGACGCGCCGCCGCCGGTGGAGATGTGGGTCATCTGATCCTGCAGGCCCGACTTGTTGACCGCCGCGACCGAATCTCCGCCGCCGATGATCGAGACACAGTCGCTTTCGGCTAGGGCGCGGGCGATGGCGAATGTTCCCCGGGAGAAGGCCTCGAATTCAAAGACGCCCATCGGGCCGTTCCAGACCACTGTTCTGGCCTTGCTGACCGCTTCTGCATAGCGTTGTTGCGTCAGCGGACCGATGTCGAGGGCCAGGCGATCGTCGGCGATCCCGTCGCGGGCGCAGGTTTCAGCGGCGGCATCGGCGGAAAATTCGGCGGCGACAACGTGATCTTCCGGCAGAAGAAGTTCGACCCCGGCTGTCGCCGCCTGTTCGATCAATTCTCCGGCGAGAGCGATCTTGTCTTCCTCGACCAGCGATTTTCCGACCGGAATCTCCTGGGCCCTGAGGAAGGTGTAGGCCATGCCGCCACCGATGATCAGGGTATCAACCTTGCCGAGCAGGTTCTGAATCACGGTGATCTTGTCACTCACCTTGGCGCCGCCGAGAACCGCGACAAAAGGTTTTTCCGGGTTTGCCAGCGCCTGCCCGAGGTAACGGATTTCTTTTTCCATCAGGTAGCCGGCCGCTGCCGGCGAGAGCAGCCGGGCGACCCCTTCGGTCGAAGCGTGGGCGCGGTGGGCTGTGCCGAAAGCGTCGTTGACGTAGACCTCCGCCAGAGCGGCCAGTTTGCCGGCAAAGGTCGGGTCGTTGTCGGTTTCGCCGGGATGAAAACGGACATTTTCGAGCAGCAGGATATCGCCGTTGTTCATTTCGGCGATCAGCTTCTCGACCTCCGTTCCGATGCAGTCGGGCGCCATGATGACCGGCCGACCGAGCAGTTCGGCGAGGTGGGGAGCGACCGGTGCCAGGCTGTACTTCGGATCATGCCGGCCTTTTGGACGACCGAGGTGCGAAGCCAGAATCAGTCGCGCTCCGCGCTCGACCATGGTCCTGATGGTCGGCAGGGCGGCGGTAATGCGGGTGTCATCGGTGATGTGCTGATTGTCATCGAGTGGAACGTTGAAATCGACCCGACAGAATACTTTTTTGCCGGCGAGCTGCAGATCGTCAATGGTGACCTTGTTGAACATCAGCGTATCTCCCTCCAATGTGAGTATTGCGTGTTGCTTCAGACAACAAGAGGGCAGGGTCTTGCGACCCTGCCCGTTGTTGCTGTCCGGTTCGACCATTCAGCGGGCGGCGATGAATTTTACCAGGTCAAGGACCCGGTTTGAATAGCCCCATTCATTGTCGTACCAGCTGAGAACCTTGACCATGTTGCCGTCAAGGACGTTGGTCGAGAGAGCGTCGATGGTCGAGGACGCGCTGCTGCCGTTGAGGTCGTGGGAGACCAGCGGCAACTCGTTGTAGTCGAGAATCCCTTTCAGCGGGCCGGCCGCGGCCTGGCGCATGACTTCATTGACCTCGGCGACACTGGTCGCGCGTTCAGTCTCGACCACCAGGTCGACCAGGGAGACATTGGGGGTCGGTACCCGGACCGCCATGCCGGTCAGTTTGCCTTCCATTTCCGGCAGCACGAGGGCGACCGCCTTGGCGGCCCCGGTGGTGGTCGGAATCATCGACATGGCCGCGGCACGGGCACGGCGGAGATCCTTGTGCGGCAGGTCGAGAATTTTCTGATCATTGGTATAGGAATGGATGGTGGTCATCATGCCGCGACGGATGCCGAACTGTTCATTCAGGACTTTGGCAACCGGCGCCAGGCAGTTGGTGGTGCAGGAGGCGTTGGAGACGATCCGGTGTCTGGCCGGATCGTAATCCTGTTCGTTGACTCCCATGCAGAAGGTCGCGTCAACCTCCTTGCCCGGAGCGCTGATGACCACCCGTTCCGCACCGGCCTGAAGGTGTCTGGCGGCGTCGCTCCCCTTGGTGAACCGACCGGTTGATTCGATGACGATATCAATGCCCAGTTCCTTCCAGGGCAGTTCTGCCGGGTCCGTCGCGCTGCAGACTTTGATCTCGCGGTCGTTGACCCGGATTATTCCTTCGCCGCTGCTGACCTCGGCCTGCAGTATACCATGGACCGAATCGTACTTCAGCAGATGAGCCAGGGTTGCGGGATCGGTCAGATCGTTGACGGCCAGGATTTCGATGTCCCGCGATTCGAGGGCAGCGCGCAGTACGTTGCGTCCGATACGTCCGAATCCATTGATAGCCACTTTTGCCGGCATGCTTACCTCCATTTGGTTCTGTGGGAAAACCGTTTGTGATTACGATCAGTTGCTCTTTTTTTCGGAGAGTGGAAATGTTAGCCCCGCACAGCGGGCGCGTCAAGTTGAATCGATCCCTTCCGGTTGCTCTTTAATCCTTGATGTGGTATGAAGAAAACTTCTGTGGTTCTCTTCGAAGCAGTTGTTTTCTCTTGAGAAATATCCTCGTGAGAGGCCGCTAAGATCTCTGGTTCAGCTTTTAAATGTACCGCAGCGGACCTGAATTGCAAATGCACAGTAGCCGATGTCTTTCGACCGCCACGGGCAACGATACATATCGTCCGGCGGCGTGTCAGTTGTTAGGGCCGAATGAAGAGTACCCTTGAAAAACGCATCCTGCTGTTCGCCTTCCTTGTCCTCACCCTGACCATTGCGGCCAATACCATTCTGACCATCGACGGCTTCCGCCGGGATTACCGCGATGGTCTTATTCTTCGGTCCCGCAGTATCGCTGAGTCGTTGAAGATTTCCATCGAAAATCTTCTTGAACAAGGTGCGCAGCTATCCGCGGCGCGTTCTCTTGCTGATCGTTGTTCCAGTATTGTCAATACCGACCCGGAGATTGCCTACTGTCTGGTCGAGGATGCTGTCGGCAAACCGGTTTTTGCCAGTGACCCCGCTTTCGTCTTCGGTCCGAAAGTCAAAATGATCAGTGCCATGGACAAGTCGACGGCACTGCTGCAGTTCGGTAATCGTCAACGCTATTACGATGTGTCGGTCAACCTGTTCAGTGATCGGGACATCCTCTCCGGACGGGTACGCATCGGTTTTCCCGAAACGGTTCTGAAAGAACGGATCAAGAGTATTCTGCAACGATCCCTGATTGTTCTCGCGGGGGCGTTCACTGTTGTGTTCACACTGGTCTTTCTGTTCGTCAGGCGTGATCTGATCGGGCCGATCACCACGCTCAGTACCGTTGCCAAGGAGATTGCCGGCGGCAGGTTTGATGTCGCAGTTCCTGAATTGACGACCCGGGATTTCTCCGAACTGGGAGATGCCCTGCGACACATGGCGCAATCGCTCAAGGAGAGGGACGCGAAAATCCAGCAGAGTTATGGCGACCTCAAGCAGACCAATCAGCAGTTGCAGGATTCCTACGAAAACCTGGAACGTGTCGGTGCTGAACTCGGTCGCAGCCGGGAAATGTATCGTTCTCTGCTTGATGATGCTTCCGATGCTATCCTTGTCAGCGATGAACAGGATCGGATCGTATTGATCAACAAGGCGGCAGAGCGGTTTTTCGGCAACAGACGACAGGAGGTCGGCGGAACCAATCTCTACTCTTTCCTGGAACAGTTGCAGGTCAGCAATATTGATGAACTTTACCGTCTTCACGGTGAAGTGCTTGATGGGAATACCCTTGAGGCCGAAATCCGTTTCATGAGCCCGGTTGAAAATCGCCCGGTGGTGGGCTGGGTCAAGGCGTCTCCGGTGGTGGGTCGCGACGGTCGGCGACGGGTGCAGTCGATTATTCGTGATGTCACCCGCGAGCGGGAGATCAAGGAGAATCTGCAGCGGTCCACCGCTGAACTGAAACGGCTCAACCAGATGAAGGACTCCTTTCTCGGGGTCGCTTCACACGAGTTGAAAACTCCACTGACGGTTATTATCGGTTACACCGAACTGTTGATGAATGAATGGCAGGATCGGCTCGAACCTCCGGTGATGGGGATGCTGGAGCATATCGCCAATGCCGCCGACCGCCTGTCCAACATCGTTCGTGACATGGTCGATGTTTCGATGCTGGAGGACCGGCGCATGAAACTGCGGATGCGCGAGGTCGATATCAACCCGGTTGTCGAGCAAGCGGCTCGCGAACTGGAATTTTTCTTCGATCGACGCGGGCAGCATCTGTCTCTCGATCTGCAGCAGGAACTTCCCCCGGTGTTGTGTGATCCGGACCGGATTGCCCAGGTCATCGGCAACCTGGTAGGCAATGCCATCAAATTTACACCTGACGGCGGCAGGATCGAAGTTGCCACCCGGCTCTATTACTGCCGTCGGCAACGTTCCGATGTCAGTACCTCCGGGAATCCGGAGGTGACGGATGGCAGTTTCTGCCCGCTGGCGGAGGAAAAACAGCCGTACCTGTTGCTGAGCATTCGTGACAACGGCATCGGTATCGATTCCGCTGACCTGCCGCATGTGTTCGACAAGTTCTATGAGGTCGGCAATATCGAAGAGCACTTTACCGGCAAGGTGGCTTTCAAGGGGAAGGGGACAGGCCTCGGCCTGACCATCGTCAAGGGGATTGTCGATCTGCATGGTGGGGCGATCTGGGTCGAGAGCTCCGGTAATGATCCCGAGCGCTGCCCCGGGTGTCTTTTCCAGGTCATTCTGCCGGTCGTTGAGGACGTCCCTTCACCGCAGGGCTGAGCCCAGCTTTTCCCTTGCGGCAGAAACGGTTTTCAGCTATAAAGAGCGCGCCCAGCCACCTGTTTTTGGGAGTTGATTTTGCGGGTCTGTCTTTTGGCCAGCGGCAGCAAGGGAAATGCCATTTTCGTCGAGTCTTCCGGCACCCGGCTGTTGATTGATGCCGGCCTCTCCGGCCGCGAGATCTGCAGTCGTCTGCAGCAACTCGATGTGGCCGGTGAAGACCTCGATGCAATCCTGGTGTCCCATGACCATGGAGACCATTGCCGGGGGCTCGGCCCCATGGCCAGGCGTTGCGGGTTGCCGGTTCATATTCATCCGGAAACCCTTGCGGCGCTGCCGAAGCTCGGCCGCATCGACCATCTGCATGAGTTCGACAGCGGGGCGACGTTTTTGATCGGTGAACTCCAGATCGAAACCATCCCGCTGACCCATGATGCCGCCCATACCGTCGGTTTCCGAATCCATGGGGCCGAGGGGACGGTGGGGGTTGCCACCGATCTCGGCATCGCCACCCGGCTGGTTCGTGAGCGGTTGAAAGGTTGTCGGGTGCTGGTGGTGGAAACCAATCACGATGAAGAGCTGTTGCGGGATGGCCCCTATCCCTGGCACCTGAAACAACGCATCCGCAGCAACCACGGTCACCTCTCCAATACCGCCGGGGCCGAACTGCTCGACACGCTGCGCTGGGACGGGCTGGAAGCGGTCTTCCTGGCTCATCTGAGTGAAACCAACAACACGCGTGACCATGCGCTGGCCGCGGTCGAGCGTGTGCTCCGTCCCCAGAACCTTTGTCAACCCCAGCTGATTGTCGGACAGCAGGCCGCGGTCAGCTGTTGCTTTGTCGCTTGACCCGTAAGGTCACCGCTTTCTGCAAGGAGTAGAGAAAACAATGATTCCGCGTTACAGCCGGCCCGAGATGGCCGCCATCTGGGAACCCGAAAACAAGTTCCGCATCTGGCTTGAAATTGAGACCCGCGCCTGTGAAAAACAGGCCGAACTCGGCGTTATCCCGAAGGAAGCGGTCGAGGTAATCCGGGCCAAAGGGAATTTTGACATCGAGCGCATCGATGCCATCGAAGCCGAGGTCAAGCATGACGTCATCGCCTTTCTGACCTCGGTCGCCGAGTTTGTCGGTCCCGAGGCACGCTTCATCCACCAGGGGATGACCTCCTCCGATGTTCTCGACACCTGCCTTTCGATCCAGTTGACCCAGGCCGCCGACAAGTTGCTGGTTGATCTCGATGAGGTGCTGGCATCGATTCGGGAGCGTGCCATGGAGCACAAGGACACGGTCTGCATCGGTCGTTCCCACGGCATCCATGCCGAGCCGGTGACGTTCGGTCTGAAGCTGGCCGGCTGGTATGCCGAGATGGAGCGTAACCGGTGCCGGCTCAAGGCGGCGCGGATGAACATCGCCACCGGTGCCATCTCCGGGGCGGTTGGTACCTTCGCCAATATCGATCCCGTGGTCGAGGAGTATGTCTGCGAGAAGCTGGGACTGATGCCGGAACCGGTGTCCACCCAGGTCATTCCGCGTGACCGGCATGCCGAGTATTTCTGTACTCTGGCGGTCATCGCCTCGTCGATGGAGCGGATCGCGGTGGAAATCCGTCACCTGCAGCGCACCGAGGTGCTGGAAGCGGAGGAGTTCTTCTCCAAGAGGCAGAAGGGGTCGAGCGCCATGCCGCACAAGCGCAACCCGATCCTCTCTGAAAATCTCACCGGTCTGGCCCGCCTGGTGCGCGGCTACTGCATTCCGGCACTGGAGAATGTCGCCCTCTGGCACGAGCGCGACATCAGCCACTCCTCGGTGGAACGCAATATCGGGCCTGATGCCACCGTGACCCTCGATTTCGCCCTCGGCAGACTTAACGGCCTGATCAAAAACCTGGTGGTCTATCCACAGAATATGGAGCGCAACCTCAACCAGATGCGCGGCCTGGTCTTCTCGCAGAAGATCATGCTTGACCTGACCCAGGCCGGAGTCTCCCGCGAGGATGCCTACCGGATGGTGCAGCGCAACGCCATGAAGGTCTGGGAGCAGGGCAAGGATTTTCTCACCGAGCTGCTCGCCGACCAGGATGTGGTCAGCGCTCTCGGCGAAGAAAAGATCCGCGAGTCCTTTGACCTCAACTATCACCTGAAACACGTCGACACCATCTACCGGCGGGTTTTCGGGGGATAAAGTATTTAAAGGCTGCCGCCAAGGCACCAGGTTCACAGGCAAATTTAACGCAGAGACGGAGAGGAGCAGAGGTGGAGAGAAAATCTCCATCTCAGAGACTCTCCGTTAACGAGGTTTTCTTGGCGTCCCTGGCGCCTTGGTGATCTGGTTATGGTTTTTCAAGCAAAGGAGTCACTCCATGCCCTGGAGAATAGTTGTCGGTCTCAAGGATGGTGTCAGGGATGCCCGTGGTGAGCGGGTTCGCGCAGAAATCCGCCGGCATCTCGGCATTGAACTTGAGAGCGTGCGCACTCTCGATGTTTACACTGTCGATGCGGAATTGACCGACGATGAGGTCGTCGCGGCCGCCAACGGGCCTTTCTGCGATCCGATCATCCAGCAGGCGGCCGTCAACCAGCCGCTTGCCGAAGATTTCGACATCCTGATCGAAGTCGGTTTCCGCCCCGGTGTCACCGACAACGTCGGCCGCACCGCCCGCGAAGCGATTCAGTACCTGACGGGACGTTCCTTCGCGGACGGGGAGGGGGTCTACACTTCGACCCAGTATCTGCTGAAGGGAGCCGTTGATAAACAGACGGCCGAGACCATCGCCGGCGATTTCCTCGCCAATGGCCTGATTCAGCGCTGGACAATACTGGCGGCCGATGAGCTCGATCCGGCGAAAGGCGTTCCGGTCAACGTGCCGCGGGTTGTCGGCAGCGCCGAACCAACCGTCAGGACGATCTCTCTCGACGTCAGTGATGAACAGCTGCTGACGATCAGCCGCGACGGGATGCTGGCCCTCAACCTTGAGGAGATGAAGAAGCTGCAGGCCTATGTTGCGGACCCGGCGACTCGGGAGAAACGATGTGCCCGCGGCTTGTCGGCTGAGTTGACCGATGTCGAGCTGGAAGCCCTGGCACAGACCTGGAGCGAACACTGCAAGCACAAGATCTTCTCGGCGAAAATCGATTACACCGATGACAACGGCAACCGTCAGCTGATCGACTCCCTCTTCAAAACCTATATTGTCGGCGCCACCGCCAGGGTACGCGAGAACCTGGGGGAGCGCGACTTCTGCCTCTCGGTCTTCAAGGACAACGCCGGAGTGATCCGCTTCAACGACGACTGGAGCCTGGTGTTCAAGGTCGAGACCCACAACTCGCCTTCGGCCCTCGATCCCTACGGAGGCGCATTGACCGGGATTGTCGGCGTCAACCGTGACGGTGTCGGCACCGGCATGGGGGCTCGACTGATCTTCAATACTGACGTTTTCTGTTTCGCCTCGCCCTTTCTCGACAAGCCTCTGCCGAAACGGCTGCTGCATCCGCGCCGTATCTTCGACGGCGTCGTTGAAGGGGTTGAACATGGCGGCAACAAGAGCGGCATCCCGACCGTCAATGGTTCGATCGTCTTCGATGACCGGTTTGCCGGCAAACCGCTGGTCTACTGCGGCACCGCGGCGATCATGCCGGCCGAACTGAACGGCAGGCCGTGTCATGAAAAGGCAGTTCAGGTCGGCGATCATATCGTCATGACCGGCGGCCGCATCGGCAAGGACGGCATCCACGGCGCGACCTTCTCCTCGGAAGAACTGCACGAGGGTTCACCGGTGACCGCGGTGCAGATCGGCGATCCGATCACCCAGCGGAAAATGTTTGATTTTCTCACCATCGCCCGGGATCGCGGTCTCTACAATTCGATGACCGACAACGGTGCCGGCGGGCTTTCCTCGTCGATCGGCGAGATGGCCGAAGATACCGGCGGCTGCGAACTGCACCTTGATCGCGCGCCCCTCAAGTATCCCGGCCTGCAGCCCTGGGAGATTCTCATCTCCGAGGCGCAGGAGCGAATGAGCCTGGCGGTGCCGCCGGACAAGCTGGATGAATTTCTGCAGTTGGCCAAAGAGATGGATGTCGAGGCGACCGACCTCGGGACCTTCACCGACTCCGGTTATTTCCACTGTCTCTACCGGGGGGAAACCGTCGCCTGGCTTGATATGGAGTTCCTGCACCAGGGCGTGCCGCAGATGGTGATTCCCGCCCGTTGGACGCCGAAAGCTCTGCGGGAACCCGGCCTGGCCATGCCGCAGGATCTCAACCTGGAATTGTCCGCTCTGCTTGGCCGCCTCAATATCTGTTCCAAGGAATCGGTGATCCGCCGCTACGACCACGAGGTGCAGGCCGGAACGGTGATCAAGCCGCTGGTCGGGGTCGCCAACGACGGTCCTTCCGACGCGGCGGTTTTCCGGCCGCTGCTCGACTCCTTCGAGGGCACGGTTGTTTCCCACGGCATCTGTCCGAGCTACAGCGATATCGATACCTACCACATGATGGCCTGTGCCATCGACGAGGGGCTGCGCAACTACGTCGCTGTCGGCGGTGATATCGAGCATGTCGCCGGGCTCGACAACTTCTGCTGGTGTGACCCGGTACTGAGTGAAAAAACTCCTGACGGCGAATACAAGGCGGCCCAGCTGGTGCGTGCCAACCAGGCTCTCTACGATTACTGTGTCGCCTTCGGCGTACCGCTGATTTCGGGCAAGGATTCGATGAAGAACGACTATCAGATCGGCGATACCAAAATCTCCATTCCGCCGACGGTGCTGTTCTCGGTGATCGGCAGGATCGAGGATGTCCGCCGGGCGGTGTCGATGGATGTCAAGCGGCCCGGAGACCTGGTCTATCTGCTCGGCGTGACCCGTGATGAGCTTGGTGGTTCGGAATATTATGCCGCTCACGGCGAGCTGGGTCGCAATGTGCCGAAAGTCGATGCCGGTTACGCTCTCGACCTCTACAAGCGTCTCAACCGGGCGCAGCGGCAGGGCCTGGTCGCCTCCTGTCACGATCTTTCCGACGGCGGACTCGGCGTGGCCCTGGCGGAGAAGGCCTTTGCCGGCGGTTTCGGCATCCGCGCCGACCTGACCGCGGTCCGTACTGACGTGCCGTTGCGGGATGACACCCTGCTGTTCTCCGAATCGCAGAGTCGCCTGCTGGTCAGTGTCCACCCTGAACTGCGGGATGATTTCGAAGCGGTTTTTGCCGGAACCGACTGCGCGCTGATCGGGGAGGTGACCGAGGATGGGCGGTTGGAGGTGACCGGGACCGACGGCCGGGTGTTGATCGACAGCCGGATAGAAGATCTTAAACAGGCGTGGCAAGCGCCGCTGCGGGAGCTGTAACCATGGCAAAAGAGATTCGAGCCATCGTCATTGCCGGCAACGGCACCAATTGTGAGCGTGAAGTCGCCCATGCCTGTCGCCTGGCCGGTGCCGAGGTGGTCGACATTGTCCATATCGCCGAGTTGCTCGCCGGCAGGGTGCGTCTCGACGATTTCCATTTTCTCAACCTGGCCGGTGGATTTCTCGACGGCGATGATCTCGGCAGCGCCAAAGCCGGCGCCAATCGTCTGCTGCACGCCCGGGTGGCTGACAGCGAGGAACACCTGGCCGACCAGCTGCAGCGCTTTGTCGCTGACGGCAAGCTGGTGATGGGTGTCTGCAACGGCTTCCAGTTGATGGTCAAGATGGGGCTGCTGCCGGCTCTGGACGGCAACTACCAACAGCAGACCGCGACCCTGACCTTCAATGACGGCGGCCGTTTCGAGGATCGCTGGACCTACCTTGCGGTTGACCCCGACTCCCCCTGTGTCTATACCCGAGGTCTGCAGGGAATCTACCTGCCGGTCCGGCACGGCGAAGGAAAGTTTGTTCCCGGAGACGATGCCCTGCTCGAACGGATCGAATCCGCTCATCTCGTCCCGTTGCGCTATGCCACGGCAGATTACCAGCCGACCATGACCTTTCCGGAGAATCCCAACGGTTCAGTAGCGGCCATCGCCGGGGTCTGTGACCCCAGCGGCCGGTTGTTCGGTCTGATGCCTCATCCGGAGGCCTATGTCCACCGCACCCATCATCCGCGCTGGACACGTGAGCCGGAACTGCCGGAAGAGGGAATGGGTCTGTGGCTGTATCGCAACGCGGTTGAGTTTCTCCGTAGCGAAGTCGTGTAAAAATGAACAATCCCGCGGCTGACCGCGGGATGTCAGGAATCCAGATTGCAGCATCCGGGTCACGGAATGAACCCGGTACATGTTCTCTGCTTCCGCTTACCGAGAGGTCTTCGATGGAAGAAAAATTTCATGATAAATGCGGTGTGTTCGGGATTTTCGGTCATCCTGAGGCCGCCAACCTGACCTACCTGGGTCTCTATGCTCTGCAGCACCGGGGGCAGGAGAGCTGCGGCATTGTCGCGTCAGACGGCAACCAGTTGCGTGCCTATCGGAAGATGGGACTGGTCTCTGATGTTTTCAAGCGGCCGAGCGTGTTTGACGAACTGCCGGGAAAGAGCGCCATCGGCCATGTCCGCTACTCGACCGCGGGGGCATCCGACGACAAGAATATCCAGCCGATCATGGTTGATTACCACCGCGGCAGTATCGCCGTGGCCCACAACGGCAACCTGGTCAATGCCCAGGAGCATCGCAATCGTCTGGAACATGAAGGTTCCATCTTTTCCACCACCGCCGATACCGAGGTGATTATTCACCAGATCGCCAAGGCCCAGGCCGACAGCCTCCCGGACCGGGTAGTGGAGGCGCTGACCAATCTCAAGGGGGCCTACTGCCTGACTTTCCTGACCGAAACCCGGTTGGTCGCGGTACGCGACCCCAACGGTTTCCGCCCGCTGGCCCTGGGCAAGCTCGATGGTGCCTTCGTGGTCGCTTCGGAAACCTGCGCCTTCGACCTGATCGAGGCCGAATTCATCCGCGAGATCGAGCCGGGTGAGCTGATCGTCATTGACAAGAACGGGATGAAATCCTACCACCCCTTCGACAAGATCCAGCCGTCCCCCTGCGTCTTCGAGTTCATCTACTTCGCCCGCCCTGACAGCACCATCTTCGGCAAGGAGGTCTACGGCGTGCGCAAGGAGTTCGGCCGGGTGCTGGCCCGTGAATACCCGATTGACGCCGATGTGGTGGTGCCGATTCCTGATTCCGGGGTGCCGGCCGCCGTCGGTTATGCCGAAGAGGCCGGACTGCCCTTTGAAACCGGACTGATCCGCAATCACTATGTCGGCCGCACCTTCATCGAACCTTCGCAGTCGATTCGCCATTTTGGCGTCAAGCTGAAGCTGAACCCGGTGCGGGAGATTATCCAGGGCAAGCGGGTGGTGCTGATCGATGACTCGATCGTTCGCGGTACCACCGCCCGCAAGATCGTCAAGATGGTGCGCAACGCCGGTGCCGCCGAGGTGCATGTCCGCATCTCCAGTCCTCCGACCAGTTTTCCCTGTTATTACGGGATTGACACTCCGACCCGCAAGGAGCTGATTTCCTCTTCTCATTCAGTGGAAGAAATCAATAGATACATAACTGCCGACAGCCTCGGCTACCTGTCGCGCGGCGGGGTTCTCAAGGCCGCCGGCATTCCGGACGGAGCTACGGGGTATTTCTGCGATGCCTGTTTCAGCGGCGAATACCCGGTCAAGTTCCCCCGCCTCAAGTCAGACAGTCAGTTGGGGTTGTTCTGAACAGGATTGAACCTAAGGAGAGAGAAGAAAGATGACCACCGAAGAACGCACGGAACTGATGAACATCATTCGCGAACTGTCCTACGAGGAAAGGGAGGTCACTCTCGCCTCGGGACGCAAAAGCAATTTCTATTTCGACGGCAAGCAGACCACCCTGCACGCGAAGGGCGGGCTGCTGGTCGGCAAGGCTTTCTGGGAGAAGGTCAAGGAATTCGGCCCGGTGGACGGGGTCGGTGGTCTGACTCTCGGCGCCGACCCGATTGCCACTGCCACGTCGATTGCCGCCTCCCTCGAAGGAACCCCGGTGCATGCCTTTATTATCCGCAAGGAACCGAAGGGGCACGGTACCGGGCAATGGCTTGAAGGGCGCAAGAATCTTCCCGCCGGATCGAAGGTTGTGATCGTCGAGGATGTCACCACCACCGGCGGCTCGTCGATGAAGGCGGTCGAGCGTGCCCGCGAAGAGGGCCTTGAAGTCCTCGGCATCGTCACCCTGGTGGATCGCCAGGAAGGCGCCCAGGAAAATATCGAGGGGCAGGGGATGGTGCTCAAGCCGGTCTTCACCCGCGAGGAGATCGTCGGCTGAGAGTTCTCCCGTCTCGGGAAGCGAAAGACCTGCGCCATCGCAAAACTGAAAAAGGGGATTCGCGATCAACGTGAATCCCCTTTTTAATTCAATAGGTTGTCCTGTTACTCTTCATCCGGGATCTTGAAAGCAACATGGACACCGGGGAGGGCTTCCAGGTCATCGACGGTGATGCTGCGGGTATCACCGATCACGCCGATGATCACCCGGTTGGCGCCGGTCGACTGGTGAAAATCGAAGTCCCGCTCGTCAAGGTACTGTTTGATCTGTCGTAACTGCTCCTCGCTGACATTCTGTTTCATCACGATCAGCATCTCATTCCCCTTTGCTGCGCGCGCGTTCCAGGCTGCGCGATTCGTCAACCACACGTTCGAAGAGGCGGACAACAGCCTCATCGTCCAGAGGGCCGGGATTCTCGGTGCGGACCCGGGTAAAAATCCTCTTCTCCCGCTCCGGGTCATAGATCGGCAGCCCCCGTTCTTTTTTCAGCGCCCCGATGGCCAGGGCCAGTTCTGCGCGCCGATTGAAGATTTTCAGCAGCTGCCGGTCGAGGTTGTCTATTTCCGCGCGGATTTCGTCGAAGGTCAAGGGATCTCTCCTTGCCCAAATCCACCGGCAATTTCGGGATTCGGCTGTCGTTACGGCTGAATCTGCTTCGTTGCCTTCACCGCTCCGGTGCTCAACGTAGCTCGGCTACGTTTGCGCCCGAAACGGAGCGGCGCCTCGCATCTCCACCCGTTCCACCACCCTCGGTCCACAAAACAGCCGGTGGATTTGGGCCTTGTCAGAAAGGCTTACGGACCAGGGTCGGTCGTTTCCAGTTGGCGTCATCGGTTTCGGGATAGTCAATGGTGTAGTGCAGTCCGCGGCTTTCCTTGCGCTCCAGGGCGCAGCGCACGATCAGTTCCGCGACGGTGGCGATATTCCGCAGCTCGACCAGGTCGGACGTGACAAAGAAATCCCAGTAATAGTCGGTGATCTCATCCTGGATCATCTGGATGCGGCGCCGCGCCCGGACCAGGCGTTTGTTGGAGCGGACGATGCCGACGTAGTTCCACATGCAGCGGCGGATTTCATCCCAGTTGTGGGCGACCACCACTTCTTCGTCGCTGTCGGTGGCGTTGCCGCAGTCCCAGGCGGGAACGGACGGATAGCGGGTGTCGATGTCACGATGCCGTTCAAGACAGCGCTGGGCCGCGCGCTCAGCATAGACCGCGCCTTCCAGCAGGCTGTTGCTGGCCAGACGGTTGGCGCCGTGCAGGCCGGTACAGGAGGTTTCGCCGATGGCGAACAGGTTGGGCAAATCGGTTTCGCCCCAGTGGTCGACCCGTACCCCGCCGCAAAGGTAATGGGCGGCCGGGACAACGGGAATCGGCTCGCGGGTCATGTCGATGCCGTAGGAGAGGCAGGTGCTGTAAATGTGCGGGAAACGGTCCTTGATATAGTCGGCGCTGCGATGGCTGATGTCGAGGAAAACATTGTCCTCGCCGCGGACTTTCATTTCGTTGTCGATGGCCCGGGCAACAATGTCGCGCGGCGCGAGATCCTTGAGCTGGTGGTAGCTCTCCATAAACGGGGTGCCGTCAGAACGTTTCAGAACGGCACCTTCGCCACGCACCGCTTCGGAGATCAGGAACGATTTGGCGTGGGGATGGAAAAGGGTGGTCGGATGGAACTGCATGAATTCCATGTTGGCGACCGTCGCGCCGGCGCGGTAGGCCATGGCGACCCCGTCGCCGGTGGCGATATCCGGATTGCAGGTGTAGAGATAGACCTTGCCGGCACCGCCGGTGGCGAGAACCGTGATCGGGGCGCCGAAGGTCACGACCTCGCGGTTGGCGATATCCAGCACATAGGCTCCGAGACAACGATCCTCATTTTTTCCGCCGTGCCTGCGGGCGGTAATCAGGTCGATGGCGATGTGTTCCTCGTAAAGATTGATATTGGGATGGCTGCGGATCGCTTCGACCAGGGCGCGTTCAATTTCCCGGCCGGTCAGGTCCTGGTAATGGAGGATGCGGCGGTGGCTGTGACCGCCTTCGCGGGTCAGGTCGAAACTCCGGTCCTGTTTGCGGTTGAACTGAACCCCCCATGAAACCAGGTCGCGGATGGCGTCCGGACCACCTTCAACCACCAGTCGCACCACCTCCTCGTCGGACAGGAAGGCTCCGGCCACCATGGTATCTTCGATATGTTCGGCGAAGCTGTCATTCTTGGCGCTGACAGCGGCGATACCGCCCTGGGCGCGGCTGGTGGCCGTTTCTTCGACAGTTCTTTTTGTAACCACGGCGACCTGCCCCTGGTCGGCGACCTTGAGGGCATAGGCGAGACCGGCAATGCCGCTGCCGATAACCAGGAAATCAGAGGTAATTTTCATTGTTAAATAGTCGAATTCTGGAGAGTCGTGGAACTGCTTTTGCAATAAGATGGATGTTCAGGGCATGATTCCGTCGCATATTATCGACCCCCGATGAAACACTGTCAATCATTTTCATGGGGCCAAATTGATTGAAATAAAAGGGGTTTTAAGCTATATAAGCACAGGGTGCGATGATGACGAGAAAAAAAGCGAAAATCAGTATGTTTCTTCCTGCCCTGGCCGTGGTGATGCTCCTGTCCGTTCCTGCGCATGCCGATATCTATAAACAGGTCGCGCCGGACGGTTCGATCACCTTTACCGACACCCCGACTGACAATAACTGGCAACTCTATTTCAGCCGGGACAGTACCGTCTATGATATTATCCGCTTCTTTGCCGATCAGTACGGCCTTGAAGAAGCCCTGGTTCGCGCGGTGATCAAGGTTGAAAGTGACTACGATCCGAGTGTTGTCAGCAGTAAAGGCGCCATGGGCATGATGCAGCTTGTTCCGACCACCGCCGCCGAGATGGATGTTGTCAATCCCCTCGACCTGGTGGACAATATCAGAGGCGGCAGCCGCTACCTGCGAAAAATGCTCGATCGCTTTCACGGTGATCTGGATCTGGCCCTGGCCGCTTATAATGCCGGTCCCGGTGCCGTCAGCAGGTATGGCGGCGTTCCGCCCTATGCTGAAACCATGAACTACGTGCGCAAGGTCCGAAAATACCTGCGGATCTATCGCGTAGAGGAAGAGTCCCTGATGTGAACTGGCGTCGTGGAGTATTGGGCCTGCCCAACCTGTTGACCATGGCACGAATTGCCGCGGTGCCCGTTATTGTCGTGCTGCTGCTGGACGATTCCCGCAGCGCCGGCATCTGGGCGGCAGCCGTCTTCGGTCTGGCCGCCGCCACCGATGCCTTTGACGGCTGGTTGGCGCGTCGCTGGCAGGCCGAGACGGTGCTGGGGAAATTTCTTGACCCCCTGGCCGACAAGCTGATCGTCATGGGCTCGCTGATTATGCTGATTCCCCTGGGACGGGTGCCGGCCTGGGCGGTGTTCGTGATTATCGCCCGTGAAACCGTGATCACCGGTCTGCGTTCCATTGCCTCGTCGGAAGGCATTGTTATTGCCGCCAGCCCCCTGGGCAAGTACAAGACCATTTTCCAGATGACCGCCCTGGTCGGCCTGATGCTGCACTATGACTTCTACTGGTTCTTCGGACTGCGGTGGGAAATTTTCCATGTCGACATGCAGTTCTGCGGCCTGTTCTATTTTTACCTGGCGTTGGTTTTCACAGTCTGGTCCGGGGTCGATTACCTGACCAAGTTTTTTCGCCTGTTTGCTGGAAAATAATTTAAATTTCAATGGTTTTTGCCAGGTCAAAAAAAACTCTCTTTTTTGTTTGACTTGGCTTCGGCCTTTTGTTATAAATTTCCCCGCCTCGCAAGAGCGGCAACAAAAAATGCGGGAATAACTCAGTGGTAGAGTGCAACCTTGCCAAGGTTGAAGTCGCGGGTTCGAACCCCGTTTCCCGCTCCAGAAACGACAGGCCCCAGGACGAAAGACCTGGGGCCTTTTTCTTTATCAGGGGCGCCGGCTTTTTCATCAACTCTGCGTTGCAGGCCCGCTTTTCTTGTGTGTGCGACCTAGCGAACGCTACGCCTCCGCGCTTATCGGGACTGCGCCTTGATTTGAGATAAAAAATCCAGCGCCTCGAGACGGTGGTGAGGGCATGAGCCTGATCAGCGTAAAGAAAAACCCTCGCCCCTCATCGGTAGTGCGTGGCGCTTCTTTTGCGTCAACTTTCCCTGGTGGAAAAATCAATGAAACTTTTCATAACTGTTCCGGGTGGTCTGGAAGAACTGCTGAAACAGGAGTTGGCGGAACTCGGGGCTGAAGAACTCGCCCTGACCCAGGCCGGCATTTCCTGCCGGGCGTCCCTGGAAACGAGCTACCGGATCTGCCTCTGGTCGCGGCTGGCGACCCGTGTCCTGCTGCTGCTCGGTGAGGCTGAGGTCGACAATGAGCAGCAACTCTACCAGGCGGCCAGGCAGCTTCCCTGGGAAGAGCATGTCGGGGTCGAACAGAGCATCGCCGTCAGTTGTACGACCCGCCGCAGCCTGCTGGAGAACAGCCGCTTCGCCGCCCTGCGCCTCAAAGATGCCGTTGTTGACCGCTTTCGGGATCTGGAATCGCGTCGTCCCGATGTTGACCCCGAAACACCCGATTGTCGTTTTCATCTCTACCTGGAGAAAAACCGGGCCTTTTTCTATCTCGATCTCGGCGGCGGCAGCCTGCACCGGCGTGGCCATCGCATCGCCGGTACCGAAGCACCGCTGAAGGAAAACCTGGCCGCGGCCCTGCTGCTGCGCAGCGGCTGGCCGGAGATTGCCGCGGCGGGCGGCGGGCTGATCGACCCGATGTGCGGTTCGGGAACCTTTCTGCTGGAAGCCGCGGCCATGGCCGGCGACCTGGCGCCGCGTCTCGGTCGGGAATCGTTCGGTTTCATGCGCTGGAAACAGCATCAGGAGGAGGTCTGGCTGCGGTTGCTGCAGGAAGCGAAGCGGCGGGCCGCTGCCGGCCGACGGAAAATTCCCTTTATTGCCGGGTTCGATCAGGATGCCGCGGCTGTCGGACGTACCCGGCAGGCCGTGCTGCAGGCCGGTCTGGACAATCGTATCCGGGTGAAAACCGCCGCGCTCACCGCCGCTACAGCGGAGCAACTGGATCAGGAAAAGGGGTTGTGCATCATCAATCCACCCTATGGCGAACGTCTCGGCGACCACCTGGTTCTTAAGCGACTCTATCGGCAAATCGGGGAGTTCTGGCAACGGCTTCCAGGCTGGCAGGCCGGGCTGCTGACCAGTGATGCCGACCTGGCCAGGGAGGTCGGGTTCCGTGCCCGACGCAGCACGCGGCTGATGAACGGTCCTCTGGAATGTCGCTTTTACCAGTTTGAGCTGATTCCCGAACTCAGGGTCTCTGCCGACACCGATCCGGTGCGGCAGCAGGCGGTCGGGCAGGCGGAAATGTTCCGCAACCGGCTGCGTAAAAATCTCCGTCGGATCGGCAAGTGGGCACGACGCAGCCGGGTGAGCTGCTATCGTCTCTACGATCGCGACCTCCCTGAGTTTGCCCTGGCTGTCGATCGTTACCAGGACTGGCTGCATGTTCAGGAATACCGTCCGCCGGCACGGGTCGATGGACGGCTTGCCGAAGCCCGTTTCGAAGCGGCTATTGACGTTATTCTCGACGAGCTGGACGTTCCGGCTGAAAACGTTGTCTGCAAGCAGCGCCAAAGGCAGAAGGGCAGTCGGCAATATGAGCGCCGTTCAACCCGGGACGAGTTTTACCGGGTTCAGGAATCCGGGCTCAGCTTCTGGGTCAATCTGCATGATTATCTCGACACCGGACTGTTTCTCGACCAGCGCCTGACCCGCGAGAGGCTTCGCGACATGGCGGCGGGAAAACGTTTTCTCAACCTGTTCTGCTATACCGGCAGCGCCAGTGTCTATGCCGCCGCCGGCGGTGCCGAATCGACCACCAGCGTCGATCTCTCCCAGACCTATCTTGACTGGGCCGGCCGCAACCTGCGGCTGAATGGTTTTCACGGGCGCCGTCACCAGTTGCTGCGGGCGCATTGTCTCGACTGGCTGCAGCGGGAGAAAACCAGCTTCGACCTGATTTTTCTCGACCCCCCGACCTTTTCCAACTCCAAGCGGTTCAAGGGGCATTTCGACATCCAGGAAGATCACCTGCAGTTGCTGAGACTGACCATGGCGCGTTTGACGAAGGATGGCAGCCTCATTTTTTCAACCAACCGGCGTAATTTTCAACTGGACGCGAGAGCCACGGAATTGTGGCAGGTGGAGGACTGGACCGAGAAGACCCGAAGCGAGGACTTCAACCGCAAACCGCCTGCTCACCGCTGCTGGCTGTTGCGTCATCGGGGGTAAGGGCGGAGTTACCGGCAGACCCGGTTTCGCCCCGCTTTCTTGGCCCGGTAGAGAGCCTTGTCTGCTTCCTTGATCACCATCCCCGGATCCATGGAACGCTGTCGTTGCGCGACCCCGATACTGACCGTGACCTTGAGCTGCCGACTGCTGTTGCCGGCGGGTTTCGGATGCTGTGGTCGTTTTTTCGGGCGCAGATAGCGCCGACGAACCGTGAATCGGGCAGCCTCGATCTCTCTGCGCAGCTCTTCCAGTTCGGGGAGGCATTCATCCAGCCCGCGTCCCGGAAAAAGAATGGCGAATTCTTCGCCGCCGTAGCGGAACGGTCGTCCCCCACCACCTACGCCCGCGAGGCGGGCGGCAACCATGCGCAACACCTGGTCGCCGACATCATGACCATGCCGGTCGTTGAATTTTTTAAAGTGATCGATATCGACCATCGCCACGCAATAACGGGCACCGAGACGCTGCAGGCTTTCGTTGAGGGCGCGGCGGCCGCGCAGGCCGGTCAGGTCATCGCGAAAAGCCATCTGCAGCGACATTTCGACAATTGCCAGGGTCGGTGCCAGACCGGCCAGTCCGAACCAGGTTGCGGCAGTCAACGGTGAGGGGTGGAAAAGCGCGGGCAGGGAAAGCAGCTGCGTTGTCAGCAACCCCGTTTCAAGAGGCTCCGGGTGTCGCCAGCACCAGATGGCACTGACCAGAAGACTGCCGCCGCAAGTCAGCACAATCGGCAGTAACGGAAGAAAATCGAAGTGCAACCAGGCAGCGGGGTGCATGCCCGCCATCTGGCTGACAAGGTCGGGACGCAGCTGCTGGAACAGGGCGGCCGCCCCGCCCAGCAGTATCAGCAACAGGGGTCGCGCCATGCCGGTCGGGGTGAAAAAACCTTTTTCCGGCATCAGCAGAATGATCAGCAGGGACAATGGCAGCAGCAGCGGCAGCCACAGGTTCAATGCTCTTTGTTGTTCCGCCCCGCTGAACTGCAGGAAAATTGTTGCTGCCGTCAGCAGCAGCAGGGTCCAGGCCAGTCGACTGCGATTGAAGCGCCAGGCGAGAAACAGGCCACAGATCAGAACCAGCCAGGGGAAAAAGGGCAGAAAGGGGTCGCAGAGACGACGGACGGCCGGTGAAAAAACAAGCAGCAGACCAGATCCGAAGCTGAGCAGGGCTGGAAACAGAAGGGAGATCATCGGAGTGGTGGAGGGCTAATTGACGGCGGTTTTACGGTTCGCCCCCGACGCAGCATCCTTCCGATCCGGGTTTTCGTCTGCGGCAGTTCGCAGTCGGCAGGGCAGATCGACCTGGATGACCTGTCCCCGTTTGCGGATGAAGACCAGGTCTTCATTGACCTCGGGGATGTAGCGGTTTCCCTGGCATGACAGTTCGTAGGTTTCCTGATAGTCGAGCCCGGGAATAAAGGCCGGAATCGAATAGTCGATATCATCCAGGGTGCACTTGATCTCGCCCGAAAGCGTGTCTTCATCCGGACCATGCTGCTTGTCGCCGTCAGCATCGAAGAAAGCATCGATGATCAGGATACCCCTTTCGGTCGCGAGTTTGCGCGGTGAGCCGAAGGTCAGATCGAGCAGGCTCTCGCGCGGAGCCTGTCCCTGGTCTCCCTTGTTGACGTTGAAACGCGCATTCTCCTGGACCGACTCGGCCGCCGTGGGAAGGCAGGTCGCGGCCAACAGGCACAGGCAGAAACAGCTGCGTTTGAGAAGGTTCCGCATTTTCGGAGATCCGCTACGGCTCAGACCGCCGGGCGTTTCTGGATGTTCAGCATCGAGATCTCGAAGGTCAGTTCCTTGCCGGCCAGTGGATGGTTGGCATCAAGGGTGACGCTGCTGTCGCTCAGATCATTGATGAAAAAGTGCATAACGTGTCCGTCTTCGCGGGTCACCTCCAGTTGTCCGCCAACCACAAGGTCAAGATCGTCCGGCAACAGGGAGCGTTCCACGGTTTCAACCAGTTTTTCATGGTAGGGGCCGTAGCCGTCGTCAGCAGAGATGGTTACGGTTTTTTTCTCACCGGTGACCATTCCTTCGACAGCCCGGTCAAATCCGGCGATGACTTCCTGTTGACCGATGATGAATTTCAACGGCTCCTTGCCTTCGGAGCTGTCAAAGAGGGTTCCATCGGCAAGTTTGCCGATGTAGTTGACTGTTACGGTATCACCTTTTTCTGCCTTGAACATGGGTGGCCTTTCATTCTCTGAGGGGTTGTCGATTCAGGCTGAACCTAGCTTGGATGCTGCCGGCTGTCAACTCCTCGAGAGCTTTGTTTTTGCCTGCCCCCGGTGTCCGGACTCACATGGCCGCAGTCGTGGATCGGGCCGAAACGGCCATAGATTGAGGATGGGTTGAAAACTTGTTATGATGACGAAGGTTTCGGTGCCATCAATGGGTTTGTGGGTGTATTTATGTATAAAGATTATTTCGGGTTTCGGGAGGATCCTTTTTCTATCGCTCCTGATCCCCGGTATCTGTTCATGTCCAACCAGCATCAGGAAGCCCTGGCCCATCTGCTATTCGGGGTGCGCCGTCCGGGAGGCTTTGTCCTCCTGACCGGTGAAGTCGGAACGGGTAAAACTACGGTCTGTCGCTGTTTCCTGGAGCAGTTGCCGGAAGAGTCGCTGGTCGCGTTCATTGTCAATCCGCGACAGACGGCAGTTGAGTTATTGGCCAGTATCTGTGATGAATTCCGCATTTCCCGGCCCTCCGGCATTCTCTCGGTCAAGCCCCTGGTTGATCGTATCAATGCCTATTTGCTGCAGGCTCATGCCGCTGGCCGCAACCCGGTGGTGATCATCGACGAGGCTCAGAACCTGAAAGCCGAGGTGCTGGAGCAATTACGGCTGCTGACCAATCTCGAAACCAACCGGGAAAAACTGCTGCAGATCATCCTGCTCGGACAACCGGAGCTGCGCGAGATACTGGCCGGAAAGAACTTGCGCCAGCTGTCCCAGCGAATTACCGCCCGTTACCATCTCGGCCCTCTTTTGCCCCGCGAGATTCCCGCCTACGTGCAGCACCGGCTGTCGCGGGCCGGAGTTGAACGGCCCCTGTTCAGTTCCTCGGCGCTGCGGTCTCTTTATCGGTTGACCGGTGGCATCCCGCGCCTGATCAACCTGGTCTGTGACCGTGCTCTGCTCGGTGCCTCGGTTGAAAAACAATCGATGGTCGGTCGCCGCATTCTCAGGCAGGCCGCTTCCGAGTTACAGGGAGAAAAGCGGGATAGTCGCCTGCTGGTCTGGATCAACTGCCTGCTGGCGCTGGCGCTGGTCGTGGTTCTCGGATTGATCGTACACAATTTTTTCAAGGGACGTCCCCTGCCGGGATTGACCTCGGCAACGTCCATTCATACCGGCTGCCTGCCGCCGATCACCAGCCCGGAGGTTTTCGCCCGGGATCATGAAAACAGCCGTTCCGGGTTGGTTGCGGTTGTCGGGGAGGCCTGCTGAGTGAGCTACATTCTTGACAGTCTGAAAAAATCGGAGCAGAAGCGACGGACGCACCACCCGGACATCCCGGGACTCGGGTCCATTGCGGACAATCATCCCGAAAGGACCCGACGGTGGGGGGGCTGGTTGCTGCTGCTTTTTTTCGGTTTGTGTCTTGCCGGTCTGGCGGTCTTCCTCGTGATGCCGAACAAGGATAGCGGCGCCGGTGACGCATTCTCTCCGGATCATCCCCCCGCGTCTCTGAACACCCCGGCGGGTGAATTGTCGCAGCATGGCATCAAGCCGGCTGCTCCGGTGACCGACCTCGCTCTGCCGCCCGCCGGAATCACACGTCCGCAGACAACCGACAGCGGAGAGACCGCGACCGCTCCGGTTCCCCGACCTGAAAAGATGGAAAAGAAACTCTATCTCTTTTCGGAACTGCCGTCCGGCATCGCCGGAAACATCGCCGGCCTGGAGATGACCCTCCATTATTATTCGAGTGTGCCGGGACGCAGCATGGTTCGGATCAACGGACGAAACCTTCACCAGGGAGAGATTCTGCAGCCGGGGGTATCGGTGCTGCAGATCATTCCTGACGGGGCGATTCTCGATCTGCACGGCTACCGGGTCTGGGTGGAGAAACCCTGACAGGCTGCCAGGAGGCTGTCAGACTATACAGGCTGAAGCGAAAATTCGAGCGTTTGGGCACAGGTTTCGGCTCAATTGCAGCCTCATAGCAGTGGCTATGGGGAAAAATGGAGCTGGGATATGGGCCGAACGCGCGGATTTGCAGCCAGTTCATGGATA